>CATPCK010000883.1 GCA_955652655.1 uncultured Ktedonobacteraceae bacterium
AATTCGCTAAGTAGTCGTTCTATCTCTTGCATGCTTTTCCTTGTACAGCGGGAGAGGTCAGAGATTGTCCTACGCCCATCGACGAGCAAATATATCGAGCGTTGAGGGCGAGTCAATGGTAAGGATAAGACATCGCGTTCTCTTCCCACCTTTTGAGGAATGAGCCACTCCAATCCAGGAGTTCCGGTTACACCGCTATGCTCGCCCGATTTCGAGGAATTTTCAGGTTCATTCACACTCCTCGGTATCTCTTTTTTGTTCATTTGCGGAACTATAGGAGCTGTTGTTGGCAGGCTTCTTTTTGCGCTTGCCTGTGGAAGGGGTGCGGGAAAAGAAGCAGTTGGAACATTGGTAGCCAGAGCGTTGCCAGGATGCGCGGGAATCCCGGAAGAAATAGTGGCGGGTGTGTGCTGATCTTCGACGATGAATGTGAAAAATACCTGGTGCCAATTTAACATCCATGTAAGAGCTTCCTGGCCTAACATAATCCCGGTATGAGCGTAGGTAGGCTGGCCTGCCTGAAAGTAGATTTCTCCTTCTTCAAAACGGCCGCCTTGCAAACGCTCCACACTTAATGATCCGCTTTGCCTCCTGATGCGAACCAGTTCTATTACATCACTCAAGCTCTCCGCTGCATTATCTCTGCCTTTTGTCATGAATGGCAGCCTCCTCATTAGTGCTGTCTTGAGTACAATTTTATGCAGAAAAACTTATACTTATTCAGATCACAAATATCTCTACTGCAATATGTACGACTTACCCATAAATCCACGTAGCTTCATATACCTGTTATACCATAGGTATGGACGCTTGAGGAAGAAGGAAGTATCTTATTTAGAGGCGTTTTTAGCAATCTTAATGAAATTTTCATGGGAGGTATTGTGTATAGAGCGAGCAAGCGAGCGGGAGTGAAGGGCCACCTCCACTCCCGCTCGCTCGCTCTATACACTTTTAACGACGGGTGTGCATGAGGTGGAACATCAATGCTTGCTTGTAATCAAAGATACTGGCCTTGCCATTTTTGATTACCTGGTTGGAGAGGTTGAGCAGCGTGAAGACAACCTGGAGGCTGGTCTCGTTGCAATTATCCTGCTGGCGCAGTACCTCAAGCAGATGTGATGGAGTCTGATTAGCAATTTCTAGACCTGAACATACCGCCTCGATACGCAGCCAGACAATCAGTTGATGGCGCAGTTGCTCAAAAATAGCCATGTCTTCTTCGCCTACAAGGATAGTTGCACTCTCACGCTGGCCGGTAGAGAGGGTGGTGGGCATTGATTGTGGAAGTTCACGTGATTGAACCTGTGGAGAGGCAGAAGGAGTTGAAGGAGCTGGCGGCTGTACAGTATCGTGCTTAGCAGACGCTGGTGTTGTAACAGTGCCTGGCGACATGACAGGAACCGTTGCTGAAGCTACTGGGAGAATCGATGGCTCAACTGGTGAAACGGCTGATTCTGCTTTAGGAGGAGATACAGGCGAAGCGGTATTCCACGATGAATTGAAAGGGGAGGCGCTCTTCGGCTCTGGTGAAGGCGTTGTGCGTATGGTGGTCTGATGTGGAGGCATGCTGACGCGTATGGTCGGAATGTTAGAGACAGTAGCTATGTGATGATCATTTCCATGGGCAGCATTACCATTTGTCACCTGAACCCGATTAGCACGGCCAGCAGCTGCTGTCACAGGGCGCGCTTCGACCTGTGGAGCAGGCGCGGCTTTAATTTCCCCACGGACCTCTTGCAATTGCTGCTGTAACAAAATGGTCGATGAGGAAATTTGCTCCCAGGTCGGTTCGGGTCGTCCTAATGCACTCGTTGTAGACCAGGAAGCTACAGAGCGAGGACTACCAAAGGGGGGCTTATTCTGGTGCTGGCCCATCAAATGCGCGCGCAAGTCCTGGACGACCGATAGGGCAGAAGTATTAATCAACATGCGAATATCAGCCAGGCGCTTACGTCCCTGGTCGCCAAAGAAGCTGCGGTTTCGCTGCACAAAGTGGATAAAGAGACGCTCGACGTAATGCTGAAAATCGGCCGACATCAGGTCTACACGATTCCAGGCGGTAAAATCAAACGAACTAAGATAAAGCCAGACCTCCTGGCGTTTTGAACGATCAACTGGACGAGAGCGCAGCGATTCGGTGCGATAATCAAAAAATCGCGGATAGCAAAAATGAGCAATCAACGTCTCCGCCAATTCAGCCTTCAAGCGTGCGATTTCAGCAGGCGGAAGTTGACCTATTATAACGCCCATTACCACAACCCCTTTCATTTCACGAGCGCCCAATTGACGCGTTAGGATATTAGGGAACTATTACCATGGTTGCTACTTGTAGAGCCTCGTTGCCGTTATTAGTATTCACACTTGACGGGGCTTGGCCCATTTGCAGTGGGAACCAACCTTGTGTATCCATGATGTTATGTATTTTACTGTATGGCTCGTTACAGACAAGAGCGAGATAGACACATGGGCTAGCCCTTTTTAAGTTTGTCATATATATTCCTATACTAGATTGTGGGTTATTATAGCATAGTGCCTGCTAAATGCTATAACTAATGGTACCTTTGTTTAGTAAACGAGCGTGTTTGTGAACAGCGACAATGCTGATAAACGGTACCTCTATTACTCGTGTTGACATGGGATTGAGAGTGCCTCTATACTACGTTGCTAGATGCTGTTGGTTTATTTGGGGGAAGGGAAAGGTTGGGGTACTCTTTTTAGAGGTATGTATTATGTTTGAACTTCATAATGCCCATGCGGAAACTGAAAAGTCTGAGGACAGGAATGGATCGTCTACAACAGGCAGCAGGCGTGGATGGGGACTTGCATTAGATATATGTATGGTTGTGTTGATGGGGGGGATTTTGTTCTGGGGGGCCACATCGCAATTTCCAAATCAATTTAACGATGCGACGAGATACCAGTGTTATGCTGTTGCTTTCTGGCATGGAACACCAGGGCTGGTCACACTGCCACAGAAACAATGCGCTTTCCTGAGCGCAACAACATCTTCTACGCTGGCGACGAAGTTGAAAGAACGAGGCTTTCCAGGTATCCTGGTGAGGCTCGTTGAATCGCAATCGACGACACAGCCACTGCACGCACTACCTCCAGAGTATCCACTGCTGACCCTGATACCTTTTTCCCTGGCGCTGGTAGTGCCTCAACAATGGTACCAGGTGGCTTATGCCATCTGGATGGCGCTCGCCGCAGCTGGCATTTACTTTATGCTGCTACGGTACCGATCAAGAACGGCGGCTATCGCATTTGCTGTTTATCTGATGATTGGAAGCTGGGCGACTGCTGAAACGCGCTTCGATTTATTGACGGCCGGTCTGACGCTGGGAGCGGTGATACTGGCTGCCAGGGCGAGATGGAAATGGGCATTCGCACTGCTGGCACTGGGAACTTTGCTGAAATTTTATCCGGTGGTGTTGATTCCACCTCTTTTGATAGCGCAACACCTGCAAACAAAGAGCAGGTGGAACTCGTGGAGGCAGTGGAGCGGAGTGGGGGTATTCATTGCTGTCTGTGCAGGGGTTACGGCATTCTCGCTGCTGCTGAATGTGGCGGATACGCTGAGCCCATTTCGCTATTTTTTCAACCGACCTATTGAGGTAGAGTCCTTTCCGGCGACGCTGGTCTGGTTGGGAAGTTTCGCGGGCTATCCACTCCAGTATGTTTTCACGTTCCAGTCACTCAATGTAATTAGCGCTTTATCCTCGAAAATCAGTTTATTGAGTACTGTGCTTATAATAGCAGGGCTACTCTATACGTTCTGGCTGCAATGGCAGCGCAAAATAGATATCTTCATGTCGAGCCTCTTGACGCTTCTGGTTGTGATGGCGGCAGGAAAGGTTTTCAGCCCTCAGTACTTAATCTGGGTTGCACCATTTGTGGCATATGTGGGCAGGTGTAACTGGAAATGGTTGGTGAGCTGGGGAATCGTGGCGACCCTAACAACGATCATTTTCCCTTTTATTTTTGTGGACCTTCCGCACATTATCAACTATTATCCCGTTGTGTTTGCGCGCGATTTGTTGATGGTGGCTATTGTGCTTGCGCTCCTTTATTATGGGTCGCGGAAAAAGGCAATGGTGAGGAAGAGGTAGCCTCCTCCTGACGCAAGGATACTGAAGTTACCGCTTCGCACTACTTCTGTTACCTGGTTGTTGTGGGCTTGAGAGGAGACTGAGAAGTAGAAAGGTTGTTTTCTTCTGTTGCTGGTTGCGCTTCAGAACTGACAGCGGCTTCAGGTGCGTTCGTTTGTGCATTTGATTGCTCTTGTTCGATAGCACGCACCTGGCCACCACCGCTAAGATAGGCGACCCCAACACATAACAGTTCAGCCGCTGTGGAGACGACACGCGAAAGCAGGGCAATAATCGCGACCTGGCCGACAGGGATGGCAGGTAAGGCAAGATTAAAGAGGACGCCAATCGCTAATTCACGGAAGCCAATGCCACTTGGTGTGATGAAGGTGACGAAACCAAAGTCCCAGGCAATAGCATAGATGCCGATGCAGATTGGTAATGCCGCCAGCGGCGTTTGTGGCCAGAGCGCGAGCACCAGCACAAAGAAGGCGCATCCCGCGACAAACCAGCTGGCGAACCAGGCCAGTGTGACAAGCAAAATGTCTGCATAGCTGAGAGTTAAAACGACAGGGTCGCGCTTTAAGAGGCGCAATGCGGTATTGAGTAGCCCGTTAAGGATACGGGGATGCAGTACGATAAGTAATGCAAGGAAAGAGACCATGCCAAGCACGATGATGAAGGAGCTTTGAAAGAGCGAACCTACCGTGTCCAAATTTCCCCAGAAGAGAAGGCTGACCGCGAAGATCAACGCTCCTGCCGCCAGTTTTGTAATGAGTTCAACAGTCATGCTGGCAAAGGCAATGGGGCGCGAAACGCCGTACTTTCCCACCCATAGGATACGTGTCAGGACATGCCAGACATTACCAGGGATATAGCGCACAAATTCGGAGGCCAGGTAGATGCGCAGGCAGACGCGTAAAGGAAGCGAATTGCCCAAACGCCGCAGGACCGCTTGCCAGATCAGCCCATATGACATTTCCTGGAGGATAAAGCCCAAAAATGATAAGGCCAGCAGCCAGTAATTCCATTGATGGACGCTAACGACGAGCTGATGCCAATTCCCCCAATCGCGTATCTTATAGAGTAAGGAGGCGACAATCACTATGGGCAAGCCAATCTGTAGTACGCGCTTGCCAATTTTTTTTAATACAGGATTGCGCATTAATCTAGTTCCTGCCTGATACTATACTCTTCCCCCGGCTGGAAGGCGTAATGACGGATCATCTCGCTTTGTAAGCCTGTCAAGACAAACTGGACGCCGAAGATCATCAAAAGGATCCCGACGAAGAGCAGCGGCTGGTTATGAATCTGCTGGCCATAAAAGATGCGGCGACCTATGACAATAATATCTACCAGGACGCCAAGGAAAAATGTCCAGAAACCGAGAGCGCCAAAGAACCGCAGGGGGGTACGCAGAAATGACGTAAGGAAGAGGACATTGAGCAAATCGATCAGGCCGCGAGCGAAGCGACTGGCGCCGAACTTGGAGACGCCGTATTTACGCGGATAGTGGCGAACCTTGATCTCCGTGATGCGAAAGCCACGCCATTGGGCCATAACCGGCACAAAGCGATGAAATTCACCATAGAGTTTGAGGTGTGTATCCTCAATAACTTCGCGACGATAGGCTTTGAATCCGTTGTTGATGTCGTGAAGGTGAACACCGGTTAGCGTGCTGACCATGCCGTTAAAGACGCGAGATGGAAATGTTTTTGAAGGGGGATCGAGGCGTGGAAATTTCCACCCGGAAACGAGATCGTAGCCTTCGTCGAGCTTTGCAAGGAAGTTTGGGATCTCCTCTGGATCATCCTGTAAATCGCCATCCATGGTAAAAATGATTCCACCACGGCAGCGCTCGAAACCAGCAACGAGCGCGGGAGTTTTACCGAAGTTGCGGCGGAAGCGTACGACACGCACGATGCCTGGATGCCCATCGTGTAATTTTTTCAGTTCCGCGAAAGTGTTGTCGGTACTGCCATCGTCTACAAAGATGACCTCGTAGCTCTGCCCAAGGGAATCGAGCTGTTCCGATAGTTTATCAAATAGGATGGCTATGCTTTGCGCTTCATTCATTACAGGGACGACGATTGAGATTGCTACCTTTTGCTCTGGAAGTTCAGGTGCCAATATTTCCGGTTTGATGGTAAGGTTCGATGATACTTGTGTTTGTTGCATGCTTGTTGTTCTCCATGACCCGGCGGCATGGCCGCTTTAGTGGATTACCTTTGTGCTCTCCGCTGCACCGCATCCGCTGTCTGTATTTGCCGCCAATTATAGCACATTGCCTTCTCTATCTTGTAAAAGATGGTACCTTTTATTTTATATAGAACGGATGAAGGGCGAAAAGGGACACGAATCAGGAGAATATAGTGAAGAGGTCCGGCCGGTCAGAGGTAAGCGAGTCGACGCCGGAGTCAGCCAGGAGGCATAGTTTGTCTCCGGTGTTGACGGTCCAGACGCCGAGCTTGAAGCCGCGCTGGTGGGTTACGGCTGGCATAAGTGGCGTGAAGAGATTGCTATCCATATTGATCCAGTTGCAGCCGAGGGCGGTTACCTGGTCGATTAAGATATCAAGGGCCTGTGCACTGTCAGGGTTCCAGACGTCTCTTGAGATAAGGGCACCCGTGAGGAGGGTGGGTTCGATGGATTTGACGAGGGGAAGGACAGTCCAATCAAAGGAGATGATGAGTACCTGGTCGAGCATAGCAGCGGTGCGCACTTCCTCGATGACCGTTTCGGCAATGTGTGGATAGCTACCATATGTGTTATCGCGCTTGCTGGGCTTGATTTCGATATAGACCTGAACATTGCCCCTGGCGAGGTCGAGGACTTCACGCAGGGTGGGTATCTGCTGTGGTTCGGGCCACCCACCGGGGAAGTTGGCCGCGGCGTTGAGGCTGCGCAGGTAGGCGAAATCGAGGTCGAGGATGTTGCCATGCCCGTTGGTGAGTTTGTCGACGGTGTAGTCGTGAAAAACGATAACACGGCCATCGCGGCTCATTTGAACATCGAGTTCTATGGCGTCAACCGGCAGGGTGAGGGCGTTGCGAAATGCTGCCAGTGTGTTTTGAGGGGCAAGATAGGAGCCGCCACGATGGGCAACACGTTGCGGGTGGTTAGTCATGCTGTTGTTCCTCTCCATTGTACGAGATTGCGGTTATTTACCGCACGAATCATATCACGTCAAGAGGCGCGATGGGCAGAGTGAAGAAGACACACTTTTGTTGTATAGTATGGAAACATGTTCAGCACATTGAACAGAAAGATGAGAAAGGATATTTGCGAGATGGCACTGAAGGTAGGTATGAAGGGGGAGGCCAGTACGCTGGTTGTGCATGAAAATACGGCCGCGTCTGTTGGGGCCGGCGGTGCCGAGGTCTTTGGGACTCCGATGATGATCGCGTTAATGGAGAATGCGTCCTGGGGCGCGGTTTCGAGAGACCTGGACGAGGGGTATGTGACGGTGGGGACGCATGTAAATGTGAGCCACCTGGCGGCTACGCCCCTGGGACAACAGGTGCGAGCGATTGCCGAATTGATGGAGATCGATGGTCGTCGCCTGGTATTCAAGGTTGAGGCGTATGATGAGAAGAGGAAGATTGGGGAAGGGCAGCACGAGCGGGTTGTGGTTAACCTGGAGCGGTTTTTGAAGAGGCTTGGGGAGTGAATTTATCGGAGACATAGACCGAAGTAGACGGTGTTTAAATGGTTGCTGTAGGGATAAGAATGTGATACAATGGTGGTACATCGAAATGTAGCAGGGCATGCTATTTTTGATGGATGTTCTGTTTTGGGGATGTCGGGTTTCGACAGACGAACAGATTGTTGAATTGCAGGCCGAGGTGTCGGTATGCACTCTCGTTAAACAACCGACAAAACAATAGATGCCAACAAACAGGCACCTGCTTACGCTTTCGCTGCTTAATAACCAGTAGGCGTCGTCCGCCCAGTTTTTTCTCGCGGGACTGGAACCGGGCGTCGAAAACACGAGATGCTATGACGGTGACCGCCCTCTAACCGTCATTTAAGACCAGAGGACCAGCGCTGACGAATCCTGTCGATGGGAGGCCGAAGCGTAAGAAAAAACATCGACTAAGCCTGTAGCACATTCTTCGATAGGTTCTTTTGGACGGGGGGTTCAACTCCCCCCCATCTCCACCAATGAGACAAGGCGGGAAATCGGTTCCCGCCTTGTTTTTTGTTGCTACACTGACCGCAATAGGTAGAGTTGAGAGCAAAACTCGCTGATAGCATTCA
>CATPCK010000884.1 GCA_955652655.1 uncultured Ktedonobacteraceae bacterium
CACATGGAGCATGTCATCACTGCGGCCCAGGATACGGAAGCGAAAGCTTGTTCGCCCGCATTCGCATGGTCCAGTTCCCAGGATGCGCCCCACATCGCGAGCACGATAGCGTACCAGGGGCTGCGCCTCCTTGAGGAGGTGGGTGTACACTAACTCGCCTTCGGCACCCTCGGTGAGCGAAAGGGGAGCACCTGTTTCGGGTTCGATCAACTCGACGGCCACGGCCCCTTGCGCGTGGAAGTGCAGCCCCTGGCGGTATGCGCATTCCGAGCCCATGATGCTCAGAATATCAGCCATACCGAAATTCGCATCCATTGCACGTATATCCCAGGTTTCTTCCATACGCGCACGCACGCTCGGTTCGCTTATCCCTGGCTCAGCTCCAAAGAAGCCCTTACGCAGACCAAGATCGCGAGGATTCAGCCCCTGAGCCAGAACGGCTTCGCTCAGGGGAAGCATATACGAGGGGGTGGCACTGATAGCGTTGACTTGCAGCTCGCGGATAGTGTTGATCAGCAGGGCGGTCTGGCCCACTCCAAAGGGCACGACGGTGGCTCCTGTGGTCTCCAGGCCCTCATGGTCTGAGTAACCGCCCACCCAGAGGCGGTAATTGAGACAGTGAACCACCGTATCGCTCGGGCGCAGCCCAGAGGCCCAGTAGGAACGGGCTGCGCATTCATTCATCAAGTTGCGATCCGGGCGAGTGAGAGCGACATAGAGCGCACGACCCGTCGTACCAGAGGTTTTGTGCGCGCGAATCACTTGCTCCTGGCTGGTCGCTAGATAACTGCCATAGGGAGGGTGTTCGTGCTGGCTGCGCCGGCATTCATCCTTCTCGGTAAAGGGGAGGAGTGGCAGATCGGCCACATCGCGAATGTCCGCGCGCTTCACGCCAGCCTCAGCGAACCTGGCTTGATAGAAAGCAGAACATTGCCAGACATAGTCAAGCTGAGTTCGCAGGTGCTCATTCTCCAACTGACGCAGCACGGCTGGCTGCATCGTTTCCATATCTTCATTCCAGTAAAGTCGTTCCATCCTATAGACTCCTTCATGCTTAAGTGCAATTTCAGTCTACCATAAAGTGGCAGGACTTGTACCTGACCCTGTATCTTTATTCCTATGATGACTTTTAACAAACTCATGCGGAGAGCGGAAGATGCAGCGAGGTCCGATCACTCGGCTGTAATACGCATCAACCTCACGAAAAGTGGGTGGGAAAAACGAAGAGGGGACAGGCCTCGTGACGGAAAAAGAAGCCAACGAAAGAGGAACTTCTGCTTGAAACTGAGCAGTGATCCTGCTGAGAGAGAACGCTTCATCCTTTCTACCTCAAACGAGAGGCGAGATACGAGGACAAAACCCTAGAGGAGACCATTCCAAAACGGGGGCTAACTGCTTACTTAGTTTGCCCTCGAATTGGAATGGTCTCCAGCAACTCAGCGTGAAGCGCGCGAAGGGAATGACGTTACTGCTTGGGACTTGCGCTCAAACCTTCCAGCGGCCACCCACCGCGGGCGTAGCCTGTTGAGTCGAAGACAGCCAAGCAATCGAAGTCGGTGAAGCTTTCAGCGCTCAGGGCAAAGTAAGTCGGGTTCTTCATGCTACCCGAGCGAGTCGGGAGCGTGGCAATTTCCGAGGCTGAAAGCCCTTGTCCTTTGTGGGTGGGAATGAAAACGGCTGAACTCCGCAAGGCAGTCATTCTTGCCTCAAGGCTACCGGCCTCGGGCTGAGCGATGCCGTTAGCATCAGACACGCCCAACCCTGTTCCGATGACGGCGTAGCGCGTGCCAAACAATTGGTCAAGATGCGATCCCGCCGGCCACCAGGTGTATACGTCCATGCCGGCAACCCATCGTGCCTTCCCGCGCTGCACATGCCTGTTGTGCGCGAAGGCCAACACTTTCCCTCGGCCACGCTCACGCGCCACGATGAACGCCAGATTGTCCGCCATTGACGCGTCGCGGATGCCGAGAAGATCGGCAGGTCCTGATTTCCGCGCGATCGCGGCATGAAAATTCAGTAGCTGCCGCGCCACCGAGGCGTACTGGAGAGCCTCCGAATACTGCGACGCGTCGCTCTTGGCGACCAGCTCCGGGCCTCGCGTCCGAAGCTCGGTAATGAGGTCTTCCGTTTCGATCCGGAGTGAAGTTGCGGCGGGCGAGAGACCAACCGATTTCGTCGGATCGGCCAACGCTGCCGTGTTCTCCCACTCAGAGTCTTTGCCAAGAAGCGACTGGATCCGCTGGTAGCGCTCTTGTCCACTCGCGCTATCGATGGAGGCGAGGTAATCGAGAACGAATTCGAGGACTTGACTTGGACTAGCGGGGCCGGTCGTTCCAGTCGGAATGTCGAAGCCGTAGAACCGGAGTTTGACGCGATGCGAAGGATCGGCGTTGTAACGCCGCATCCACTCCACGAGTTCGCGATTCGCCTCTAGCCGGCCAAAGCCTTGGCCAAATCCAGCGTCCTGTACAGCCTCGTAGGATGCCGGGCCGCGACCGGCAACATACTCATTCACTACCTGCGCCCTTGGGAGACTGCTCTCGATCGCGATAGCGCTGTAGCCATGCGCCGCAACCAATCGCTCGAACAGCCGGTTGCGGAGTATGAGAATGTCCTCCCCACTGTGGAGCGCCTCCCCAAAACCAAGCAACTCCACCGAATCGCCAAGTGAGGCGATCGTCTTATCAGCGGCGGCATTTAACGTTTCGGGCGAATCGACAGAGAACGGAATCGCCTCGCGCGCAATCCAGTCGTCGAGCGTCGCATGTATGGGGGCGGGGTGAGTCATTGGTCGAACCTCCGTTGTTTTAACTTTAGCATTCATATGATGAGAAACCTCCTTCTTCTGCCGCTCATGCCTGACCTGCTCTCGTGTGGTGTGCGAGATGGGCAGGTCGGAAAAGTGAGCACACTCTCCTTTCAGAAGCAGATCCAGCATTCAGAGGCATGCATGCCTTGAGATCCAAGCTGGCCAGGCTTTTTTCTGGATCACACCTCTACTCTACAACACAGATGTAAGATTGGAGGGTTAGGAAGAATAGAGAGCGTGTATATGGACACGGCAGAGTCCTATCAAGCTCAATTTTCTTTTTTCATGTGATATAAAGAAGAGTGTAGATGAGAGAAGTCTCTGAAGGTACTTGGGGGTTTTACATGGCACTTCGCAACTCTTTGCGCACCATCGATCTGGCCAAGGCTGCAGGGATCAGCGTTCAGCAGGTGCGCAACTATGAAGCCTTGGACCTGTTGCCGCAGGCTTCACGGAGCAAGAGCGGCTACCGTCTCTACACGCAGCGCCATCTTGCTGCGCTCAAAACCGCCCGCAGTCTGGTCGGTGGCTATGGTTGGCAGCGGATGCCGGCGATCATGCAGGCGCTTCATCGGGGCGACCTTTCAGCCGCGCTTGCGACTATCGACTCGCGCCACGCCGAGCTTGCCAGCAAACGTCTCCAGGTTGAGCAGACGCTCTCCGCCCTGCGCGCATTGGCCGCGCAATCCACTCCTCTGCAAAGCTCCCGCCATCCCCAACGGTTCCGGGTGGGAGAGGCGGCCAAACAGGTGGGCGTGCGTGTCTCGGCCTTGCATTTCTGGGAACAGCAGGGCCTTTTGCACCCATTACGCGACCAGTACAGCCGCTACCGCCTCTATGACGAGCAACAGATGCGCCGCCTGCGCGTGGTGGTCCTGCTCAGAGAGGCTGGCTACGACTTCAATGTCATCCTGTCGGTACTGGACGAGCTGGCGGCAGGTCGGCCAGAACAAGCCATCGTGGCGGTGGAGAAGAGGCGCGAGGAGCTGGCGCGGACAAGCTGGGTGTGCATTGAAGCCTTGACCTTCTTTCAGCGCTATGTGCGTGAGTTTTGCGGGGAGCTTCTCTGAGAGACTCCCTTTGGGGAAAGCACATGGTACGTGTATTCCTGTCATGCTGATCTTCCTAAGAGCTAATTGAACGACTGTGACATCTCCCCAGGGCTCAAGCCACGGGGCTTCTCATCTTCACAGATGAGCATTTCCTGCTTCAACGGGAGTTGCCTGCCGAGCTTTCGCTCGCACGGGTCTTCTACTCCCTCCACAGGCAGCAACCGAGAGCCCCTCGGCCAGAATGTTCATGGCGGCATTGGTGTCACGGTCGTGAAGCATGCCGCATTCAGGACAGACCCATTCACGTCTGTCCAAGGTTAAGGAGTCGAGTACGTGCTTGCACGAGCTACAGGTCTTAGAAGATGGGTACCACCTGTCAATCTTGACGAGGGTGCGTCCGTACCAGGTGGCTTTGTACTCCAACTGGCGGACGAACTCACCCCATCCCACGTCAGCTATCGCCTTAGCCAACGAGTGGTTCTTGACCATGTTCTTGACCGCCAGGCTCTCCACGCAAATCACTTGGTTCTCGTGAACGATGCGTGTGCTGAGCTTGTGCTGGTAATCTCTTCGTCTATCGGCAATACGAGCATGCAGACGGGCCACCTTGAGTCTGGCCTTGTGCCGATTTTTGGAGCCTTTGTTCTTCCTGGCAAGCCTGCGTTGCGCCTTTGCCAGCCTTTTCTCATCCTTGGCAAAATAGCGCGGGTTGCCCACGCTCTCCCCAGTGGAAAGCGCAAGCAGCGACTTGATGCCCAGGTCAAGCCCGACCATCTTGGGGGTTGTGGGAAGCGGCCTGATCTCTTCTTCTACCAGAATGGAGACAAAGTAGCGGTTGGCGCTATCCTTGCTGATGGTGACCGAACTGGGCTTGGCGTCTGTGGGAAGAGAGCGATGCCAGCAGATATCCAGAGGCACCTGCATCTTCGCAAGAGTGAGAGCCTTCCCATCCCACGTGAAGGCATTGGAGGCATAGGTTGCCGATTGCTCGTGCTGCTTTTTCTTGAAAGTTGGGGACTTCGCGCGACCTTCAAAGAAATTCACACAAGCGCGGTCAAGATGTCGCAAGGCTTGCTGAAGAGGCACGCTAGAGACCTGTGCCAACCAGGGATACGCGTGTTTGAGATTGGGGAGCCCAGCGGCAAGGTCGTTGTAGGAGAGGCTCTCTCCATGCTGAAAAGAGGCCGTCTTGCGGGTCAAGAGTCCCCAGTTGTAGACGAAACGGACACAGCCGAAGGTCTGGGCCAGGTTGATTTTCTGCTCAGCAGTCGGGTAGAACCGAAATTGGTATGCCCGCTTCGTCTTCTTGCTCATCCTCTATTGACCCTTCTGGTTCTCGATGTATTGCTTGATGACGGCCAGGGGAGCGCCCCCAACCGTGCTCACAAAATAGGAATTCGTCCACAAGGTGGGTAGCTTGCGGCGCAATGCCGGAAACTCTTGCCGCAAGAGCCGACTACTTCGGCCTTTGATGAGGCGCACCAACCGGTGAATGCCAAACTGGGGGTCGCACTCAACCAGCAGATGCACATGCTCAGGCATGATCTCCAAAGTCAAGACCTCTGCCTCATGCTCCTGGCACACCTCACAAATGATGGTGGAGAGCCTAGCAGCTATATCTTCTCCAAGGACCTTGCGCCGGTACTTGGGACACCAGACCACATGGTACTTACAGGAATAGAACACATTCCGGTTGGACTTGGAGACAATCTTGCTCATTGAGACAGTATATAGCATCAAGCCATATACTGTCAAGATTCCTGCTTCCCCCCTTCCCAAGCCCCAAACAAGGAACGCACCTTCTATCCCTGGGGCTAGAAGCCCAGGGTTTTACGGCGCGGTTTGATAATGATGGATTTCGTCTGCACACTCACTCTGATTCTCCTATAGAAAAACAGAAATACATAGGAGCACTTAACAGCATAGCATTCATAGATGAATTGGTGCAACTGCTGAAAACCATTGAGGAACATTCACCACACCCTGGTACTATCCTGCTATTCGACAAACGTGCACAAGAAATTATCTACAAATTGTGGTACCGTCAATATTAATGAATGTTCGATAGAAATGAAGGAGACCTGGAAGATGTTTGCTGTTTTTCTGTGCTCAAAAGAGCAACGTTCGCCTTTGCAGGCTCGCTCTATGACGCGGCTCTGGACACTTGCACTGTTAGTCGTCCTCGCCGGATGCGGCAATATATCGTCTATTTCGAACACACAGTCCGCAACCTCGACGCCCACACACACGCGGCCAGCAACTTCAACTCCTCTGAGCCTACCACCCCAGGTGGCATCGGCAACTCCAACAACGCCAGGCTCAACGAATGCCGACTGGATCACCTATCATCACGACAACTCTCGCGCCGGTTACGTGGCAGGAGCGCTCGATCCTCAGAGGCTCACAGAGGCATGGAACGTACACCTGGACGGGTCCGTGTACGCCGAACCACTGGTCA
>CATPCK010000885.1 GCA_955652655.1 uncultured Ktedonobacteraceae bacterium
GAGGTTGAATGCTGAGTACCTTTACCTTGACGCGCTCATGCTGAGGAACAGGGAGGTGATCACGGATAACAACATTTCTAGCTGCAGAAGCATAGTTATGCACCGTTAGCCGGTAAGCATAGGTGGTGCGGCGAATACCTCCTTGCAAGAGGCTTCCTTTGTCAACGCTGCGCTCTATGAGCTCCCGTTTCACCTTGATTCCATCGTCAATCCCCAGGAACACCTTGAATGTTTCTGAAGGAGCAGTAGTCTCCATCCTGGTCGTGCCTACATATTCACCGCTCAGAAAGATACTGGCGTCTCCACGAAGGAACATAGTTTCAGTGTTATTATGGATGGTCGCTCGCAGGTGAACGTGCTCATCCAGCACAGGCGCGCTCACATAATCGAAGGTACATGGCAGGTTATCATGCGCTATGGTCGTCTTGTGCGGAGAGTTATCTGAAGGAATATCCACAGAACGTCCCGCGCGGAAAATGAGGGCTGTTCCTGTCTGCTCGACAACCGCGGTAGCGACGTTAGCAGTCACCGAATGTGAAGCCTGCACCTCCTCCACATCCATATCATTCATCGCTTCCGGCAAGGCCATATCTGCGGACGCAGCAACCGGCTGGCCAGCAATCATAGCTCTAGCCATTTTTGGAGTGCCTTGCGAGTTCGCGGCGTACATTGGTGCACGCAACACAGGGGGAGGTGTGTATACATTCAAGTACCAGGGTTCCAGCTCGGGAAGCACAGCAGCCAGGCTGGGGCGAGCTGTAGAGAGGGAAAGGCCAACATTCTCCCAGCGCTCGCCAGTAGATTGCTGTACCACGCCAACATAGGTCAGTTCGACCTCCCCCTCTTTCTGCTCGGCCGTCTTCTGCACGCGCACATCATATTGTGGATGCCAGGAAGCTCCCATTACCAGGTAGGAGAGTTCCAGTGAAAACTCTCCTACCTGTGCCAGTTCAATTGTTATGAGAGCCGCGAGGCGGTCAGGGTCGCTACTCCCCTGTTTGCGAGCCAGCTCGCGCGATTTGGCATCGATCTCCCCCTGAACCTGTTTCATTTGTACATCCAGGCTCTGTGCAGCTTCAGCATCTTGCAAAGCCTGGTCGGCAGTAAAACGAAAGAAGTCGGCACAATCTTGCGGTTTCATCTGGCCCTGTGCCAGCCCCTTGGCGAAATCCCTGGATTGCTCACCCAGAGCGCGAAGCCACTGGCGGCGATCATTCAGCGCTCCCCGGCGTGCCTCCAATAATTGTTTATTCTGCTGCAGCAGTTCCAATTCATGCTGGAGCGTCTCTAGTTCACTTTCTGGTGGACGGCTGTGGAAAGCCGTGGCAATATCCACATTGAGGATCCTTGTTCCCTGCGGACCCTGCCCGGCTGCCCGCAGCGAGTCGCGCAACAACTGGGGAAGATTATTGACTCGTAGCTCGTGCTCGCCCGCTTCCAGGCTGATACTCCCCTGGCGGGTGACAAGGGCGCGGTCTGCATAGACCGTTACTTCTTTGATAGGTACATCCAGGTCGATCATTATGCGCTCTCCAATATATGCTCATGCGATTCCTTCGCAATCGCAGAGTTATGCCAGTAATATAGCGTGACGACTCCCCAGGGCTCAAGCCACGGGGCTTCTCAGGAAGCTTGCGCCGCCTGAACGCTCCGTCCGAGCGCAAGAATATTGAGAGCGGCATTGTGATCGCGGTCTAACTCCGTGCCACACTCGCAACTATGCCAGCGTTCACTGAGTTGCTTTTTCTTGACCATGCCACATCCGCTACAGGCTTGGCTGGTAAAGTTGGGATTGACAAACAGCACTTCTCTACCGGCACTTGCAGCCTTGTAGTTACAGAACTGTTGGAACATAGCCCAACCAGCATCGGCAATACTCTTGTTTAACCCTCCTTTCGCAGCCGCTCCATTGGGGACGTAGTTCCCTTGGTCATCTTGCTTGGGCTTAGGACGCTTCCTCATATTGGCGGGTTGCAAGTCTTCAAAAACAACCAGGCCGTAGGAATTGATCAATTGACGGGAGGCTTTATGCAAGAAGTCCTTGCGTTGGTTAGCTACTTTGCGATGTGCCTTTGCTACCTGCTTGACAGCCTTACAGCGTCGAGTAGAACTGGGTTTCTTGTGGGCAAGGGTTTGCTGCAAGCGTTCTAACTTCTTCTCAGCTTTGCGATAGTAGCGCGGGTTCTCTATAGTTTCACCTGTCGAGAGAGTAGCAAAATGCACCAAGCCTAAATCAATGCCTACAGCCTCGAGGCTCTCTTCCAAGGGGAAGGACTCGACCTCACAAGCAAATACCACAAACCATGAGTCACCCTCACGCTTGATCGTACAGGTTTTGATGGTTCCCTTGATCTCTCTATGCATCTTTACCTTGATTGTGCCAACCTTAGAGAGGCAGATACGATTGTCATGCGTGAGAGAAAAACCCGATTGAGGAAACATGAAGCTATCAAACTGATTCCGGCCTTTGAAGCGTGGATAGCCTGGCGTATCGCCGCGTTTGCACCTAGCAAAGAATGCCTCATATGCCTTGTGTGCTTTGCGTAGTACGTCTTGGAGCACCTGGCTATGAATGTCTCTGTACTCCTCCCTGATGTCCTTGATGTCAGGCAGTTGGTTCGCTTGATCGTAGTAATTGATACACTTACCTACCATACGATAGGCGTCCCGTCTCTCTTGCAAGGCAGCATTGTACAATTCTCGACAAAGGTCAAGCGTCCGGGTAAGCACAACTCCCTGCTTCCTTGTCGGATACAATCTAAATTTGTAGGCTTGTTTAGACATGCTTTTGGTTCTCAATATACTGCTTGATGACGCTCAACGGCGCTCCACCTACGGTGCTGACAAAGTAGCTATTTGTCCAGAGCGTTGGCAGCCGTGTCTTGAGCCTGGGAAACTCTTGACGCAAGAACCGCGATGAACGGCCTTTGATGAGCCTTACCAGCCGATGTATCCCGAACTGTGGATCACATTCAACCAAGAGATGTATGTGATCGGGCTGAACATCCAGACGCAATACCTCAGCCTCATGCTCCTGGCATACCTCACGAATGATCTGCTCTAAGCGTTGTGCTACTGTCTCAACCAGTACCTTGCGCCGATACTTGGGACACCACACGACATGATACTTGCAAGAGTAGTAGACATTCCGATTGGACTTGTAGGCCAGCTTTGTGCTCATACAGACATTATACAGCACCGCGCTACTTAATGTCAAGCAACCCACTCCACCCAAGCCCTAAACAAGGAACGCGCCTTCTATCCCTGGGGCTGGAAGCCCAGGGTTTTACGGCGCGGTTTGATAAAAATTAGGAGCGCAATTCTTGCGCTCCTACGAGAAGCATCTTTCTTTCAAGACTACCTTATGCTTGCTTATGCATGATCGAGGCGGCGTAGTTCAATCTTTCCATCGCGCACGCGCACATCAAAGGTTGGCTCGGCATAGACTGCCGGTCCGTTGACGACACTTCCATCTTGCATGCGGAAGCATGAACCATGCCAGGGACATTGTACAATGCCATCGTGAACCGTTCCTTCATCCAGGGGACCGCCCAGGTGCGAACAGGTGGCGCCAATAGCGTAGATTGACTTACCCTTCTTTAACAAAACAGCCGGTATACCCGACGCATCAACACGCGTGAGCTTCCCTTCCACCAGGTCCTGCGCGTTCATAACCGCCACAAAGTCATCCGAGCCACCTTCCCATGCGACATGGTTCACTCCAACACCCTTGGCAAAAACCAACTCTCCGCCAAGGTAAGCAGAGAAAAGTGATGCCAGGTAGCCCGCGCTTGACCAGGCAATACCTGCACGGCGCTGGCCCGTGCGCCTCAATATCAGCGAGACAAGATACATCACCGATATACTGCCGTTGAGCAGTCCATGCATCAAGCCAACACGCCGGTCAGTGCCATCCAGGTCGCTCCAATCGGTTACACCGGTTACAGCCGCACCTGTAGCGCCCAGCAAACCAACCACTAATGAGAGGTCCGCTCCATTCGCCAATCCTTCGCTCTCATCGTTGAGCGAGACCAGGTCGAGCAGCATCGTCCCACTCCACGCCCCGATGGGTATATCGGTCAAAACCGGGTGTACAGAATGCCCAAGCCACGTACCATTCAACATATCTTTTACTTTGCGGCTTGGCTGCCCCGGTTGGCCAAAGAGGCGTAACAGCCATTGCTGAAATGGATTTGCCAGCTTATCAAGCCATGTTTGATTTTCAACAAACGCACCGATTGCATGCCTGATGGGAGGACTGTTGGGTGGAGTCTCAGCCCAACTTTTCTGCTCCGCCGATGGTACATTCGTGGTCATACGTTCAATTCCTTTCACAAGTCAGGGACAAAACGGCTATTTTGTCCTTTACTTACAGTAATCCAACAATAATCGCGCGGTGGGTTAAAACCTAACACCGAGAAGGGAACTTCTGGTTTGCGTTTTTTCAACAGGTGGCGAAGAACGGCCTTGTTATGGGCATAAAAAAGACGAGCACAACGAATGGCACTCTGCAAGGAACGAAAATGTACCGACATCTCCTGGCGCAGTGGCAATGAGACATAGTGGAAACCATGCGCCACTAACCAGGAGTGGTCCTCTCTCCGCGGCCAGATACATACTATTTTCCCTCCTGCTTTTGTCACACGTTTGAGTTCTGCCAGGCCCGGCTCTCCACCCTGTTCCGGCTCAGCAGTAAAGGCGGAGCAGGAAAGTGACAGATCAACACTATCATCTCCTAAGGGAATATGGTCGAAGCGCCCTTGATATGGGACGATGCAACCGCTCGCTGGTTGGTTCCCTATCTTTTGCTCTAAAATATGCAGTAACCCGGGAGAGGGTTCCACCGCATAGACCAGCTTTGCCCCTTTCCGTAAGCACTCGAATGAAGCGCGCCCACTCCCTGCTCCGACGTCAAGCACTATTCTCCCTCGTATATCGGGTGCTAATCGCTGAAAAATACCAGGATGCAGCTGCTCACCCTCCGTCAGCTCTTCATACAAATTTGGCGTTTTCCAGTACGTCAGCTCCCAGAAAAGGCCATCGAGAACACGCTGGCGAGCAGCTTTCACCTCACCAGGTCGCATTGCACGCTTTAACTCTTGCTGGAAGTGTGTCCGCTGCCGGGATGGGACATTATGCCTGACACGCCTCACTAAGGGTTTAGATGCACCATGCAGACTCCACGCCAGATCTTCGAGTGTCAGACCAAAACCGCTAGAGCTAAGCATGCGTTGCATGGTCGCGTCATCAAAGACCTGCAAGTCTTCAATGGAAAAGGGATTTTCGAACAGCGGCCCACTATGAGCAGAGTTAGCGCTGCCCT
Organism: uncultured Ktedonobacteraceae bacterium; assembly: GCA_955652655.1. Classification (GTDB taxonomy): domain Bacteria; phylum Chloroflexota; class Ktedonobacteria; order Ktedonobacterales; family Ktedonobacteraceae; genus UBA11361. The sequence goes on from CATPCK010000885.1 coordinate 5,324, forward strand.
CTTCCTTCTCTGCAGGAACCAGGCGGGACGCTCCATGCTCAGGTATCGTTGTTCCCATCTGGGTATCGTTTGAAGGCATATTACTCATCAATATCACCCTATCAACAGACATTGATCCTCAGGTGGCCTCTCGCTTCGCTATTGCAGCACAACAATAGAGGTGCGGCCTAACGACTTTGATCATACTCATTCATCTCGAAAAGAGGCAAGTCAACAATAGAGATACTAAGCCAATTCTAAAGTCGTGGAGAGTATGATACTATATCCTGTAATAAAGAGAAAGGGGATGACGTGCTTGTTTTTGCCGGTATCACTTTCAGCGACTGCTCATGCTTTGCGCTCAAATCAGCTTGATCTACTCGCCTTTATCGAGGACACGTGTAAGCGCATCGACGCTCTTGAGCCATATATCCATGCTCTCCTTCCTGAAACAGCATGGCGCACGCGCCTGATTAACGAAGCAAAAGTATTACAAGAGCGTTTTCCCGATCCCGCTACTCGACCAGCATTGTATGGCATACCCCTGGGCGTCAAAGACCTCTTCAATATTGATGGTTTCCCTACTCACGCAGGATCACAACTGCCAGCAAATGTATTTGCAGGACCAGAAGCAACCTGTGTGAGCGCATTGCGTAGTGCCGGTGCCATCATTCTGGGAAAGACTGTATCTACTGAATTTGCCTGGGCTGAACCCGGGCCGACGCGCAATCCACATGACCTTGCTCATACTCCTGGCGGCTCGAGCAGCGGTTCAGCCGCCGCTGTAGCAGCTGGCTTCTGTCCCCTGGCCCTGGGGACGCAGACAGTAGGTTCTGTTATTCGTCCCGCGGCCTTTTGTGGCGTCGTTGGTTTCAAACCAAGTTATGGCCGTATTTCAACTGATGGCATGGTGTTCTGTTCCCCATCGCTCGATACCATCGGGTTCTTTACCGCTGATGTTGCAGGTGTTGTCCTCGTAGCCCCTTTGCTGTGCAGAAACTGGCAGGCAGCAAAAACGCATACCTTACCTGTTTTAGGAGTACCAGACGGTCCCTACCTTGCGCAGGCCTCTCCAGAAGCACTGGCTGCTTTTGAAAAGCAGCTGTCCATGCTGGAAAAGGCAGGCTATACAGTGAGGCGAATCAAGGCTATGAGCGACATTGATACGATTAATCAGCGCAACAGGCAATTGGTTTTCGCGGAGATGGCGCAGGTTCATGCCACCTGGTTTGCTGAGTACGAAATGCTCTACCGGCCACGAACTGTAGCGGCGATTCGCGAAGGACAGCAAGTGGGCCCTGAAGCGTTAGCTACTACTCGCATGGGTCGAGCGCTCGTGCGTGCCAAGTTTCAGGTGCTCATGTCACAAAACGCTATAGATCTATGGGTCGCACCCGCCGCCCAGGGTCCAGCACCTGAAGGTATTGATACCACGGGTAACCCGGTAATGAATCTACCCTGGACGTATGCAGGCTTACCCACAATCACTCTGCCAGCCGGAAAGGCTGAAAATGGTCTGCCGCTCGGCCTGCAATGCGTTGCTGACTTCATGGCTGATGAACAACTTGTAGCCTGGGCGGAAAAGTTAGGAAGTGTTCTCCATACAGGAATAATTATAGCTATCTAACTGGTTTGGAAAATCATTATACATGTCAACGCTTACCCTCCAGGAACAACTCCTTGATGCAGCGGAACTAATGCAACAGGCAAGGCAAATTGTAGCGCTGACGGGTGCCGGTATCAGCACCGAGTCGGGCATCCCCGATTTTCGCAGCCCTGGCTCAATCTGGCAGCTTCAACCACCAGTTAGCTATCGCGATTTTATCAATAAACCGGAGGCACGCCAGCAGTACTGGCAGACACGCCGCCACCTTTCATCCCAGGTAAAAGAGGCACGTCCTAATGCGGCCCATCGCGCCCTGGCCGATTTAGAACGTAGAGGAATATTGCTCGGTGTCATCACGCAGAATTTTGATGGCCTGCACCAGGATGCAGGCAACAGTGCGGAGCGCGTCATCGAACTGCATGGTACCTCGCGAGCTGCAGCCTGCACCATCTGCGGCGCACGGTCCTCCATAACTGAGCTGCAGGAACGCGTCGATGCGGGTGAGGTTGATCCGCGCTGCCCTGCCTGTGGCGGTTTTCTTAAAGCGGCGACAATCTTATTTGGTCAGCGCGTACCAGAGGCAGAAATCACCCGTGCCAAAGAACTGGCTGCGGCATGTGACCTGTTTCTAGTCGTCGGCTCGTCCCTTAAGGTCATGCCAGCCGCTATGTTACCGCGCCTGGCCCTCAACCGCAATGTGCCCTTGATTATTATAAACCTGCAACCGACATCCCTTGACTCGCTTGCGGACGTGGCCATCGCGGAAAAGGCAGGACTTGCTCTACCGAAATTAGTAGAGATGCTCTGAACAGTTTGCTACGAAGCTCATAGAGCGCTCCTTAACGCCAGTTGCTGCTTCTTTTCCCCTGCGCGAATTGGCACCGCGAGGCGGTTCTCTACGGGGGCTAGAGGGCAAATCCAGCGGTCATTGTAGGCGCACGATGGATTATAGGCGTAGTTGAAATCGAGTATGATACGCTTCCAACCTCTTTCTCCAGGGACCGGGAGGAAATCGCTCCCTTTAATGGTGTCAAAGAGGTAGCGCCCTCCACCATAACTCTCCATGGGACAGGTCAAATCGCGGAACGGAAGGAACAGGCCGCCTCCGTATACTTCGAGCCAATAGATTGAGAGCGAAACTGCCTCGCCTTCAACGACAAAATGCACACGCCCTATAGTGGTCATCGCCATAGATTCACCGGCATTCATTGCTACGCTTAAACGAGTAGGTTCAACGTCCGTATCAACATCGACGTTAAAGCGCATTTCAGCGTTATATGCAAAGTAGGGTAACCCTTGAAATGTACGGCGTTGCTCCTCATCCAGGGCAGATTGTGGATGATGCGCGAACAAATCATCCCTAACCGCGTGGAAACGCTCCCATGCAGCGACAGGATCAGCACCTGATAGGATTGCCTGGTTCCTCTCTCGATACATGGTGGCGACACGAATGCGGTAATCGTAAAGGTCGAGGTAGTCCGACATAATAGTATAGCTCCTGTAATAGAAGTACAGCGGTAGGCACATAAGGCTCTCATACACCTTATACGAGTAGCCTTCTACGCTATTTCATTGACATGCACAAGTAAAGACCGTTATACTGCCGACGGTGCAAAAACAAGTACCTCACCCATATTACATCACAGGGCTATTTTTGTGTTAAGTGAGCATATCTCTCAAGGCAAACTCATTGATAATTATCATATACGTGCTGAAATTAGTAGCAAGGGCAGCTTGCAAAGGAAACGGAAAAATGACAACAAGCTCGCATTCACCTGGCGACGAAGAAAACGCTCTATCTCAATCTCCTCTTAGCAGAACCGTACGCCTGGCATATGGACGTGAAGCAATGCAATTCGGTGAACTGCACCTGCCTGGTAGCCCGGGGCTTTTCCCCACTGTCATCCTGATTCATGGTGGTTTCTGGCGCGTACCATATAGTTATTCGCTGATGACAAGCCTGGCCGAGGACCTCGCCAATCGAGGCATCGCCGCCTGGAACATTGAGTACCGGCGCGTGGGCGATGCAAATGGGGGCTGGCCAACCACGCTTTTAGATGTGGCGATGGCTGCCGATTACTTACAAACCATTGCTCCCGGCTATTCCCTGGATTTGCAGCGAATCGTGTCGCTTGGTCACTCGGCCGGAGGGCACCTGGCCTTGTGGCTGGCAGCACGACCCCGTATAGCCCCGGATAGTATACTGGCGAACACTAATGCACCACTGGCACTGACCGGGGTTATCAGCCAGGCGGGTGTAGCTGACCTGGAAATGGCTTGGAGACTCAACCTGGGAAGCGGTGCAGCTCACGAGCTACTCGGTGGCAGCTTCAACGATGTCCCCGAACGATACGCAGCCGCTTCTCCTGGGGCTCTGCTCCCGCTGGGTATCCCCCAGCTACTGATTCACGGAACTGAAGATGACAGGGTTCCTTTCGTGGTGAGCGAGGTATATGCTCAGGCAGCAAGAGCTGCCGGTGACCCGGTAACGCTTATAGAGTTGAAAGGCGCCGATCATTTCGTGCTGATCAACGCCTACTCAGACGCCTGGGCCAGGACAGTTGAGGCTTTGCAGCAGTTACTACACCTGGACTAATTGGTAGGGCGAGTTGCAAGTAAGCATAGTATGGGATCCGATACAAGCTGGCTATCTGGCTGGTTCCGCGTAAAGTCCAGTTTGAGAGGCCAGGACATCATATGTCTTCCCATCGGCCCGTAAAAAGGTACCACTGCCGTAGGCTGCCTCTACCACCGGAGATACCCAGGCCTGCTCCTGCACTGTCTTGAAGAAATTATCATCTCCACCATTGAGCGGGATGACGGTAGGAAGATTACTGCTCTCAAGGTTGGGGTCTTCGTAACGCCCTTCCAGGCGAGTCAGCTTATATCCAGAGTGCAACCCAAGAATGTTTAGCCATGTAGGAAACTTGATGATATCTCCCTCTAACCGCCAGTCATCACCCTTCACGATGTAGGTTTGATCAGAGGTCTGATGCCCATTTTGATCATAGAGTATTAATTCGACGCTCATAAGGTGGCCAGTGTTCGCTACTGGCGTTGCATGAACACGAGCAACTTTGATATCACTTGTAAGACCGAGATAGGTTTGTACCAACAGGGTCAACCAGAGCAGCGAGAGTGCCAAAAGCACGAGAATGAGGCCAGCTATACCGCGTCCTATTGGCAAGCGTCGGCGATATCTACGATGCGGGCCAAACTTTCTTGCTTCATCTTCATCATCCCGGTACCTCCCTAAACGCCGCCCACTTATCCCCATCACTGTTGATATCAGGAGACCAATTCCTACCACTGCCATTAGAAACAAGAGTACCTGTGGCAAACCAATAACTACGGGATAATTCATGGCAATACCTTTGCCTTTCTAAAATCATTGCATGAATTTAGCATACCTTATTATATCAATGTATCGCCATATCTCTTCTTTACACGTATTACTCAGCTTTTTAGTTTTACCTATGTTCTACCAGTATATATCTCCCACTCACGCGCGTTTCATATACAATACCTTTGTATCACTTGTAACTTTTGTTTCACTTGTTTCACTTGTTTCACTTGTTTCATTTGTATCTCTTGCCAAATTTTCGGAATTATAGCACAGTGTACCGTGTTTTAGGAGAGAGGTACATTTGTATTACAGGAGAAATATGATGCCCTACACGACGAACGCCGAGTAATCTGTCACCACTCACGGCACTTGCTCTCCCGCCGCAACTTCCTCCTCCAGGTCGCTATGCTTTCCGCAAGGGCACGGTCACCCGACCCCCTCGTATTCCTCGCATGGAATGGCCCACGATCTACCGTCGCGTCGAGCGAGGGGAAACGATGACCCATCTCGCCCAGAGCTTTGAGGTCTCGCTTGGCACGATACGGTACATCGTTCGTGTTCTCCGCAAGCAAGCAAGGGAGGAGAAGTGAGATGGGAGCACCAACGACAGCCGTCACTGACCTCTCGCACGTCCCCACGCTCCTGGCAGCCCTCCAAAGCGCCCAGGAGCGCATCCAGCAACTAGAACGCGAACGCGACCAGTTCCGCCTCGAATGCGGCGAGCTCCGCCAGGAAATGCGCTGGATTGACCAGCTGCTTGCCGTTCCGGCGACCGTCATGTCACCCAGCCACAAGGTCACGCTGCGGGCCGTCGTCAAGGATATCCAGAACCATACCCCCGATGCACGCGGCCTGGTGGAAATCAAATCCTGGGAACTCTGTCAGACGGTCGGGCAAAGTAAGGATACCTTCCTGGCCAATCTCACCTACTGTACAGAACAGCTAGGCATCCTCCGCAAACAGATAGAGCGGCCAGGGCTCGCACAAGGCGATTTTAGCGCCAATTACTTTATCGGGGTCACTGACCGTTTAGCGCACCCGTATACCTACACGGTCAATACTCCTCGCCAACATGGGGGGCTGCGTGAAGTCTGCCCGCATTGCCATAGCGAGAGGCTCAAGAAAAAGGTCACAGTGACCTGCCAGGACTGCGGCGCAGTCCTTCGAGAGAATACCAGCGATATCAACACGAATGCGACAGGCAACTTGACGAGAGATAAAAACC
>CATPCK010000886.1 GCA_955652655.1 uncultured Ktedonobacteraceae bacterium
CTTGTGGGACTGATCCCCACACCAGGTCGCAATGATGAGTTTTGACAAGATAGTTCGGATAGCAGGACATTCACTGAGGGCCGATCAATCGGCTGTGGGCGCGGTAAACCGGCCCCTACGGTTGTCCGGATGATGCTGTTCAATGTCATAACCGGCCCCTACGGTTGTCCGGACGATGCTGTTCAATGTCATAACCGGCCCATATGGATGGCCGGATAATGCTGTTCAATGTCATAACCGACCCATATGGATGGCCGGGTTATTTTTTTTAGCACTCACACTGTCAAGTTCATTTGAACCATGCCTAAACTTCATAATTGCGCCCCTACTGTTATTGATTTGCATGCTGTGGTTGGGTATGGATGGCGCGTAGGACGCGTTCGGGTGTGAGCGGGATTTGATTGATGCGCACACCCAGAGCGTCGGCGACGGCGTTGGCGACGGCGGGGGCCATGCCATCGATGGGTATCTCGGCGATGGCTTTGACGCCGAAGGGGCCGAAGGGGTCGTGGGTCTCGACGAGGTACGACTCCATCTGCGGCATATCAACGGCACTGAAGATGCGATAATCGCTGAGATTGGTGGTGAGCAAGGCTCCCTGCTGGTCGTAGACCATTTCTTCACAGACGCCATAGCCGAGGGCCTGGGTGGAGCCGCCTTCGATCTGACCCTCGGCCATAATGGGGTTGACGACCCGGCCGGCATCGACGGCTGAGATGGCTTTGAGTACGCGGACCACGCCTGTTTCGGTATCGACCTCCACTTCTGCTCCCTGTGCCGCGAAGGGCGGGGGAGAATTATAGCTCATCCACGAGGCAGTGGACATGATCTGCTGCTGATTTTCAACGTGCAGGGAGTCCAGAGCGACCTGTGAAACGGTGACTGTCTGCCCATTGGGAGCGGTGATGACGCGATCATTGATTGTCAATGTTTCAGGGTTGGCCTTGAGCATGCGACCCGCGACATCGAGTATCTGCATGCGCACCTGTTCGGCTGCTTTCTTGGCAGCGCCTCCACTGATATAGGTGGTGGAGGAGGCATAGGCACCCGTATCAAATGGCGCAAAGTCGGTGTCGGAGGAGTGCATAATGATATCTTCCATACGCACACCAAGGACTTCGGCGACGATCTGTGCGATGACGGTATCGGAGCCGGTACCGATATCGGTGGCGCCAACAAGCACGTTGAATGAGCCATCGTCGTTGAGCTTGATGCTGGCGCCGCCCATGTCAAGGCCGGGAATGGCGGTACCGTGCATGGCGAGAGAGACGCCAACACCTCGGCGGAAGCGTCCAGAACCGCCCTTGCCGCGCTTTTCTTTCCAGTTCAACTTCTCCTCGACGATCTGCAGGCACTGGGGCAGGCCGCAGCTTTCGATGATCTGAGCGTAGCCTTCCTTGCCTTCCCCGAGGGCCCTGGCGAGGGGATTTTCATCGCCCTCTTTGAGCCAATTCTTGCGGCGAAGTGCCAGGGCATCCATGCCCAACTGTTTGGCAACTTCATCGATGTGGCTTTCCAGGGCGAAGAAGCCCTGGGGGACGCCATAACCGCGAAAAGCTCCGGCGGGCGGCAGATTGGTGTAGACGATCTCGGCATCGAAACGGATATTGGGACAGGGGTAGATCGGCAGTGTTTTCGAGCCGGTATTGCTCTGCACGGTGAGAGCGTGCGTACCGTAGGCGCCGGTGTTGGCCAGCAGGGTCATTTGATTGGCGATGATGGTACCATCGCGCTTGACGCCGGTCTTCATATGCAAGATCTGCGGATGGCGCGAGCGGCTGCTGCGAAACTCCTCGGCACGCGAAAATTCCAGCTTCACCGGGAGGTCGGTGGCCATGGTGAGGATAGCGCAGATGTCTTCGAGCAAGACCTCCTGCTTGACGCCAAAACCACCACCGATGCGCGGCTTGACGACGCGAATACGACGTGGGGGCAGGCCGATAACCGGCGCGATAATACGGCGGACGTGGTAGGGAACCTGCGTGCTGGTGCGCACCACCAGGCGATCATCTTCGTCCCAGTAGGTGATGACGATATGATTTTCGATGGGGGTCTGCTGCACCTGTGGAACGATGTACTCGCCTTCGACCACCAGGTCTGACCCGGCGAAGCCGCGCTCCACGTCACCAATTTCAGCATGAAGGTGCGCCGCGATGTTGCGGGAAGCATCGTGGATACGATATGACTCCGGCTCGGGGTGGATGCGCGGCGCGTTGGGATCGGTTGCCTGGCGTGGATCAAGCACGGCCGGCAGAACTTCATAGTCAACGTGGATCAAGCCAAGAGCCTGTTCCGCGATCTCTGGCGTTTCAGCTGCGACAGCCGCGACGCGATCACCGACGAAACGCACTCGATTGTCCAGGCAGTACTGATCGTGGGGACCCGGTTCAGGCCACGATTGTCCCGCAGTGGTATAGGGTATGCGAGGAACATCTTTGTAGGTCAACACGGCATGGACGCCGGATAATGCTCGCGCCTCCGATACATCGATAGCGCGAATAATGGCATGCGCATGAGGGCTGGTCAGCAAGCGCGCGTGTAACATATCGCGCAGGTTTATGTCATCCACGAAGGCTGGTTTCCCTGTGACCAGCTTGACGGCGTCGACTTTGCGCTCAGGTTTACCGACAATGCTCAGGTCGGTGGAGGTGCGGGTGCCAACGAGGGTGGCGGTACCGCCCTGAGTAGACGAGTCCTCACCAGTTGCGGGGGAACCGGGCGATGTGTAAGGGGTCCCTGTATCGGGATTGCTCGCACCGTATTCGGCGTGTTCCAGCGGAGAGCGGCCGGGATCCCACGGTTTAAAGGTTTCTGCTGAACCGGGGCTGCTGATGGGTAATAC
>CATPCK010000887.1 GCA_955652655.1 uncultured Ktedonobacteraceae bacterium
ACTCAACGAACTCCCTTCACTGCTCCCCGCCATCGGGGTAGCTGGCCACGCCTCACCGGCATCAACAACCTTCTCCAATCAATACCATGAAGGTTTCCGCACTCAATATCTACTTGCCAGGGCGGATTCTCTGCGGAAAGAGGATGTACCAGCTGCCTGGCACAACTCACCTATTGTGCTGCTCGGACCATTGGCCCAGGAACTGGACCCCACATTTGTAACCCTTTTCCCACGTCGTCCAGGAGCGCTCATCGCCGCGACACCGCAGGGCTGGTTGCGCCGTTGGGATGACGCTGGACGCGTCTCGCCCACCCCATGGACCGCCGCCGAACAGGTATTACCTCTTCTCGATGTCCTGATTCTCAGCCACGACGACCTGCTCCCCTTCGCCAATGGCAACCGCGCCGAGGCCGATGCCATCCTCACCCGCTGGAGCACACACATACCCCTGCTTGTCGCCACCGATGGAAGACATGGTGCAACCCTCTTTCAACACGGGACGACCGAACGCTTCGAAGCCTATCCCGTCCAGGAGGTAGACCCCACCGGTGCCGGTGATGTCTTCGCCGCCGCCTTTCTCTGTCATTTATATCAAAACGGCAATCCCCGCGCAGCCGTGAACTTCGCCAACTGCGTGGCCTCCTTCTCAATCGAAAAGGTAGGGGTGGAGGGCATACCAACAATAGTAATGGTCGACGAGCGACTACTGTCGGGGCCCAATGATGAACATTAACAAAATAATCCGGACATCCACAATGTGGGTACTCCATACAGTAGGTGCCGATTGATCGCGCACACAGCCGATTGATCGGCCCTCAGCGGATCTTCCGCTATCCCAATTATTTTGTGAAAACTCATCATCGCGCCCTGCCAGGGAGCCAGAATTTACCACTATCTAGAAGCAACATATCAGTGAGAGTGCTTATCCCCCTTACCATGACCCTGGCCACCTGTATTCCCACTCCCGTCAGAGCTTTGAGAATCACCCCCACCTCCCTCCCCTTTCGCAACCCTCCACGTCCCACTCGCACCAGCAGCTGCACTACACTGACCATTAGACCCGAGGCTACAGTAGTTCCCAGAGAGACCGCCATTAGCATGTACTATTCCATCGAAGAAAAGTGGTGCGTTCCCATTAAAGCCTTCGACCGTAAACTGAATATGGTTAGCGGCATCAACCTCCCCCTGAAAAGGATTGCTTCCCAAAAGCGGCTGGCTGACAGTGAAGTTGCCATTGATGGACGCTTTGTCCTGTTGAATAGATAGAGACATGTTGGCTGTAACGTCCGCAGTGGTATTAATAATTGTGCCATGGTATGCCCCGGCTACGTGCGGATAGACCTGGCCGGCCGAAGTCGGAGGCTGTGTCGGTTGCGAAGTTGGAGACACATTTCCAGAGCTACGAGGAATGACGTACCAGAAGATACTCCCAACAAGGAGAACCAGCAGAGCAAGCACCAGCAACACAATTGGCCATGTTCTCCTTTGACGAGGAATGACTTTCCCCTGATAAGAATAGGGTGCGCTGGCTGGATCGAAGCGCGGAGATGGACCTGGCAACCCTGTCGTAGGCAATCGAGGCGTAACAGGTGCAGCATTATATGGGTTTGGGGTCTCGGCTGTGACAGTATCCATTGCCAACGGAGACGGTTTCACCACCGGAGATACCACGGGTACAGACTGGGGATTTAAAAACCCCTCACCTTCTCTATGTGGCATGTCAGGTATGGCTGGCGCGACCGCTACCGTCTGATCATTGTAAAACGACTCATTGGTCCGGCTAGCCTGCTCCAGGGCATCGGCAAAGTCTTGTATGCGCGGGTAACGCTGGTGATAATCCTTGGCGAGGGCTCTCATAATCACCTGTTCTACCTGGGGTGAAATTGCCGGCACTTTCTCGCGCAGAGGAGGTGGTGCATTCAATGAATGTTGTATAGCGATCTCAGTGCCTGTGCCGTGAAATGGCAATTCTCCGCACAACCCCTCGTAAACAACGACCGCGAGCGCGTACTGATCGCTGGCAGCTCGCGCCTTCCCCTGGAACTGTTCAGGAGCCATATAAGCGACCGTGCCCACCACTTCCTGTAATGTGCTTTGATACCCTGTCGACTGTACCACCAGTGCCGTGCCAAAGTCGCTGAGTAACACTTCATAGTTGCGCCCCAACAGCATATTCTCTGGCTTGATATCGCGGTGAATAAAGTGACGATCATGGGCGTATTGTAATGCTTCCGCCACCTGTTTGACATAGGGTAAAATAGCCGCCAGGTCGGTCCGCGTGTCTTTGGGATGCAGCTTGCGTAGATTACCATTTGGTGCGTAGTCCATTACCATGAAGGGGATATCTTTTTCTACATCAAAATCGAAGACGCGCACGATATGAGGATGAATGAGACCAGCGATAATGCGCCCCTCGTTTTGAAAGCTTTCCACCTCTTCACTGCTCACCAACCGCGCACGTAAAACCTTTATAGCTGCCTGGCTATTAAGCCGTATATGTTCGCCCAGGTACACTTCGGCATAACCGCCACTCCCAAGAAGATGAGTGAGCCGGTAGTTCCCAAGCTGCTGTCCTATAAGTTCAGGCATACGTTTTCCTTCTGCTTATTCCCTTTACGTTTTAAACGTATTAATGAGATAGTATGATGACACACGCCGCTAACCCCCCTTTTGCGCCATAACCCTCTTCCTCCTTGCTGCGCCAATTAACTTCATATGCATGTTGCTCATGCAGCAATTATACCAGCTAGAGCAAAATCACACGTCCTTCACTCTTCCACCGGCAGTTAGTATGCTTTCCACGAGTAAATGTGGTTATAATTAGGGTCATTTGTATTAGTGGCTGTCTCTGTTCCTGCCATATGACCATCTGGATAGACGAATCCCTGAATAGTTAACAAATAGCTTGGATCAGCTACATTGCTGCACTGAAGATCAACATGTCTGTCAGTAGTAACTGATCCCTGGCAGGAATAGATAGCCGTTTTTTGAGAACTTGCAAGCTGTTGAAATGTAGTCTGCATGCTGACATTGCCTCGTTGGTCTTCTGATCTAAGTGTGAAAGTTACAGATCCGTCGGCATAACCCGAAGCAGTACCACTATAGTAAGATTTTAGCTGAACGTAATTGGATGTAGTGGTAACAGCAAGTGTAGCAGTACTGGAAGCTATAGTAGTATTAGTTGCATTGGCCGTGCTAAATTGCGCGGTGGCAGTGACGTTGTTGGCCTGAGTGGTGGAAGTGGCAGCAAAATTGGTCGCGTCTCTGTTTTGGGTGATCGTATCAGGGTTGGTGGCGCTGGAAGATGAGCGATTGATGTTATAAAGGTAGAACAAGCCAAGACCTCCCACGACAAGAACAAATATCAGACCAACAAGTAGGATAGCTGTAGCAGTGGAAACTCTTTGCTGCTTGATGATCGGTTGGGGATGGGAGGATTCAGCCACATTTGGAACGGAAGAGGGACGAGGTTCCGGTGGCAAGCTTCTCCTATTTGAGGAGAGGACGGTTTCGGCTGAAGTATTAGAGGGTGAAGCGAAAGCAGTTCGGTCAAAGTTGCTACTCTGTACTGGAGCAGCTATTTCATCTGTTTCTTTAATGGAAAGCGTGAGAATTAATGTGCCTGTTTGCCCGTCATCATATAGTCGCTGCGGAAGACGAAGGAGTTGGCCATTGCAGGCGCCTGCAGGCACAGTAACAGAAACCTGACGGCCCCCTGGTAATGTCAGTATACGGTTAGTCCCCGTTTGTGCCTCAGTCTTACTGATAGCTAGTGTCACATGAAAATCACTACTCTTCGGAGTATAGGCTGTTTTAATGATGGTAGATGCATCAAGACCGAGTGTTGCTTGCTGGAGCGCGTTTGCAAACGCGGCTATAGACATAAAACGGCCTCTGGGATTTTTCTCCAAGGCTTTGAGAAGAACGCTATCGATGTCTGTGGAAAGAGCCGGGTTGAAGGCACTCACCGGTTGAGGTAGAACATGAAAGTGTTGATACATCACCTGCTCCTGACGTCCCATAAAAGGGGAGCGTCCCGTGAACAGTTCATAGGTCATCACTGCAAGAGCGTACTGATCGCTAGCGGGGACAGGTTCCCCACTCCAGATCTCCGGTGCCATATATGTTGGTGTACCACGAATGGAGTGGCTGTTGCTTGCTGTCGTACTCCTGATCTTGGCGATGCCAAAATCAGAGAGGAGCAGATCAGGACGCCTGGCATTCTGCTTGTTGGTTCGAACGAGAAAATTGGAGGGTTTGACATCCTGGTGAACGATCTGGTTCTCATGCGCGTACTGAAGCGCATCAGCAGTCTGACTGATGAAATACACAACATCTTGCGCAGAGAGCACATCTTCATTGGTGTGCTGACGCAGCCAATCAGCAAACGAGCCTTCCGGGCGAAAGGGCATAACTATGTAGACGAGAGTCATGCCATTCACCTGTTCCTCGCCGTATCCAAACAAAGGCAGAATATGTGGATGGTCGAGCTTAGCAATAGCCCGGGCCTCGCGTTGGAAGAGACGAACCCCATCTTGAGCAATATCATCTTTGGGATAGGAGGAGACTTCGCTTCTGTTTACTTTGATCGCCACTTGCTGGTTAATGCGTGCATCTTCTGCTAGGTAGACTTCACCCATGCCACCGCTGCCAAGCAGATGTAAGAGACGGTATTGACCCAACCGTAGTCCTTCAAGTGCCATGCTACACCCTTTGTTGCAAGAAGTAAAAGTAAACACAGCTCATAAGCTCTATCGAATAATAGTATAACACATCAATCTTCCAGGTTAAAGCAATCATATCCTTTTTCAAAGATGCATGTATAGTGCCCATACTCGATATGTCATAAGCTAACCAATAGCTCTTGTGCCCTCGAATATGGGCACTATAAATTTGAAGACAAGTTGCACTTACTCCCAACAACTCGATGCAAGGAGGATAAAGGGTTTTCTTGCTTGACATTTGCAAAGCATTCTCCTACAATCAACTTATAATTCACTACAATCATCCACCATATAAACTCAGCCGTTAACGGAGAGATTCATCTATGCCTGATCGTGTGGGACAGCAACTGGGGAATTACCGTCTCTTGAGCCTGCTGGGACAGGGCAGCTTTGCCGAAGTCTATCTGGGAGAGCACCTCTACCTCAAGACGCAGGCCGCTATTAAGGTATTGCATGCACAAATTGTAGAGGAGAACAGTGAAAGTTTTATTGTTGAAGTATGAAGGCTACTATACCCAGTCATAAATCTACCAGCCCTATCGCAACGGCTTCTTCGTCTCCAGGCCCCTCTTCATCTCCTACTGTTGCTCCACTTTCTACCCCATTTGTCTACCGTGGTCATTCTGATAAAGTACTAACAGCTGCATGGTCACCGGATAGTACACGCGTCGCCTCCGGTGGCATAGGAGCAACGGTACAGGTGTGGGATGCCACAACAGGCAACCATGTTTTCATTTATAATGGACGCGATAATAGCTCTCCACCAAAGGTGTACAGTGTGGCATGGTCGCATGACGGTACGCGCATTGCCTCCACCCATGAAGACGGAACGGTGCAGGTCTGAAATGCGACCACAGGTGCGCTTCTCGCTACCTGCCGCGGTCACTCCGGTCATGTAAATTCGGTAGCCTGGTCCCCTGACGATAAACGCATCGTATCCGGTGGACACGACGCAACCGCAAAAGTCTGGGATGCCGCATCTGGCAATCTTCTTTTCACGTATAGCAACCACTCCAAATATATCAATGCCGTGACGTGGTCACCTGGTGGCAATCGCATCGCCTCGGCCAGTGGAGATACAACAGTGCAGGTGTGGAACGCTTCAAACGAAACCTATCTGTTTACCTATAGTGGCCATTCCGATCAGGTAGAGGCTGTGGCATGGTCTCCCGACGGCACCCGCCTCGTTTCTGGAAGCCTGGATAAAACAGCGCAGGTGTGGAATGCCTCTTCAGGAAACTTATTACGCACCTATCGCGGTCATTCCAATTGGGTCTTAGGCGTATCATGGTCATCCAATAGCACACAAGTCGTATCTTGCAGCCAGGACACGACTGCCCAGGTGTGGAATGCTACAACTGGAAACATCCTTCAAGCCTACCACGGCCATTCTGATGTAGTTGAAGCAACAGCATGGTCTCCTGACGATGTTTACATAGCTTCGGCCAGCGATGATAGGACTGTACAGGTTTGGAGGGCAGCGCCCTGACCCTTATAAGCTAAAGTCACGCATAGGTAAGAATGCTAATAAAGTGCTCCAAATGCCTTGAAAGAAAAAGGTGATTTTTAGATTCCACTCTTGACTCTGCAAATTTGGCCCTTGGTAGATACACCACCTGGTAAATAAGGTGAAGAGCGAGCAGGTTTTAAGGCGAAGAATGAGCAATCGGCGCGAAGCATGAGCACCGGCATGGAAATGCCTG
>CATPCK010000888.1 GCA_955652655.1 uncultured Ktedonobacteraceae bacterium
AAGAGGTATTCGTGTTCACCAGCATCGACGAGGTACAATCACGCTTAACCGCTCAGCAATATGTCTCCAATCGCAAGCTGGCTACAGTAGTTTTTCTTGCCACCAAGATGAACAAGCCGATTTTGGTTGAGGGCCCAGCAGGGGTAGGAAAGACTGAGCTGGCCAAGGTACTCGCTAAGACACTCGACCGGCCACTGATCCGCCTGCAGTGCTACGAAGGACTGGATGAGGCCAAGGCATTGTACGAGTGGGAGTATAGCAAGCAACTCCTCTACACGCATGTGCTACGCGAGAAGATCAACCAGATCCTGGATCCGGCTCAAGACCTGCAGGAAGCGGTAAAGATGCTGCGTGAGCGCGAAGATATTTTCTTCTCCGAAAACTTTCTTGTTAATCGCCCAATTATGCAAGCCATTCGCTCCGAGAAGCCGACGGTTCTGTTGATCGATGAGATCGACCGCTCCGACGAGGAGTTTGAGGCGTTCTTACTAGAATTTTTGAGCGACTATCAGGTCACTATCCCTGAGATCGGGACGCTGAGTGCCAACACAATTCCCGTCACCGTTCTTACCAGCAACCGTACCCGTGAGCTGAGCGAGGCGCTTAAACGTCGCTGCCTCCACATGCAACTCGACTTTCCCAGCAAGGAAGTCGAGTTGGAGATTATACGCCTCAAGGCTCCCGGCATCGGCGAGAAGCTGGCCGAACAACTTGTCGAGGTGATTCAGTCCATTCGCACCCTCGACCTGCGCAAAGCCCCAAGTATCGGCGAAACGCTGGACTGGGCACAGGCGCTTGTGATCCTCAATGCACCGCAACTCACGAAAGAACTCTATGAAGAGACCATTAGTGTCATCATCAAATATGACCGTGATGCAGAAAAAGTCCTGGCGCACCTGGGTGTGACTGGAGAGGCCAGGAAAAATATCACCCACGGTCACTATCACTGACCGTCTCCTCTGGAGAGGAGTATCTTCACCCAACCAATACGAGCGTTTCAAGGAGCTGCCCTCATGGATAGTGTCATTAACGATTTCGTTCACCTGCTACGCCAACACGCGGTGCGAGTTTCCCCCGCGGAAAGCATCGAGGCGCTCCAGGCATTACACTATGTTGGCCTTGGCGAGCGGGAAGTAGTGCGCGACGCGCTACGGGCCATCCTGGTGAAAAGCAGAGATGACGTCGAGGTATATGATCGGCTCTTCGATCTCTACTTCAGCTTCCAGGAGGCTGCCGACACTCCTAAACCCAGGCTGCGGGGGGTCGATTACGGCGGCGCACCCTCCAAGCTCGAATTGGGTGAAGATCTTGAGGCTGAGACGAATGAGAGTGATGAGGATCACGAACACACGCACGAACCGCCTCAGTCGATCGAGTTACGCAAGTTTTTTGATGAGCGACAGCTACGCCAGGGAAAAGATCTGCACGGTGACCCCGATAAGCTCCGCCTCTCGCTCTTTGCCCAGCAGCTTGTGCTCAATCGCAAGCAGGGTGCGCTCCAACAGATATTTGACCGTATCTCGCACCAGTTACAGGTGCGCCGCGCACGCAATATCTTCCAACCAGGCGGTGTCGCGCCTTTGAGCGATAGTGAGGAACTGCCTATTGACATCTCGGCTGCTGAATTGCAGGACCTGATCGGCCACCTGCATGAGATGGATGTAGACGAGGATCTGATCGAGCAGCTCAAGGCCCAAGCCGATAACATCTTAGAGGGGCTCCCTGAACTACTCAAATCGATGCAGGAGCGTCAGAAAAAGCTTGCTGCGAAGCAGCCCGACCCCATCGACTTGCACCAGCGCTCGCTGCGCCGTTTACTCGATTTTTCCCCCAGTGAGCAGCGCGATATGGAGGCCGCCGTCCGCCGCCTGGCGCATGAACTGCACGGCGCACACTCTCGTCGGCAGCGCAAGGATCGCACCGGTAGGATCAGCATTTCTCATACCCTGCGCCACAACTTACGCTTCGAAGGTATTCCCTTTCAGCCGGTGCTGCGTCGCAGACATGAGCAGCGCCCCCGTCTCGTCCTGCTCTGTGACGTCAGCCTCTCCACCCGCAACCTGGCGCGCTTCTGGTTGCACATGATCCACCAGATGCAGAGCCTCTTCTCCAAGGTGCGCACCTTTACCTTCGTGGCCGATATGGTTGAGGTGACTCACCTATTTGAAGAGTACAGTCTCAACCGGGCAGTGGAGACCATCTTCGGCGGCCAGTTGCTGGATGTGGATACCAGGAGCGATTTCGGACGCGCAGCCCAACAGTTCTGCGATGAGTTCCTGAACTCGGTAAATCGGCGCACCACGGTCGTCATCCTTGGCGACGGCCGTAACAATGGCCGCCCGCCTAATGTCGCTGCTCTTGAAGAGATTGCACATCATGCAAAGCAGGTCATCTGGATGACACCTGAAGCAAAGTGGGGCTGGTCACTGGGAAGCTGTGATATGCCACTTTATGAAGAAATATGTCAGCGTATCGAGGTTGTGCGCACTGTTGAGCAGCTAGCCAGCATCGCCGAAGATCTTGTACGCAGCAAGGTCTAATTCAGGGAGCTTATCACTTCCCCTGGAAGCGTGGCCGTCGTTTTTCCTTAAAGGCCTGCACCCCTTCGAGGAAATCCTCCGTCGTACGCAAGAAACCATACATTCTTCCTTCCATAGCCAGGCCAGCACTCAAAGGAACCTCCATCGATGCATGGAGCGCTTGCTTTCCTACGCGGTAGGCCAGCGGTGAAAATACCAGTAGCTCATCGACCAGGGCATCTACTCGTGCATCGAGTTCACTCATGGGCACTACCTCCGTGAGCAGACCCCAGGACCTGGCCTCCTCTGCAGGAAGGCGCCGTGCCCGCAAAATCATATCCATCGCCCGACCAAGTCCAGCCATACGGGCGATGCGCTGTGTCCCACCGCTCCCCGGAATCATGCCAAGACGCATTTCAGGGAGCCCGATCTGAGTAGTCTCAGATGCGATGCGAAAATCGCAGGCCAGCGCAATCTCCAATCCCACGCCAAGAGCATACCCTGAGAGACGGGCTATTACCGGTTTGGAACAGCGTTCTGGGGCCGCGACGTTCTCTGCAAAATGACTGATGTATTCAGGAGCGACCTTGAGAAACCCTACAACATCTCCCCCGGAAGAGAAGTGTTCGCCTCCACCCCGCACGATGACGGCGCGCACTGCATCATTCGCCTCAATTTCCCGGAACACGGCCCCAAAATGTTCGCGCGTCGGGATAGTAATGATGTTGAGTGGAGGTGCATCGAAAGTTAGCACTGCTACCGGCTTATCGCTGCGATACTCCACACGCAAAATAGAATCTGGGTATTCTGTCATAGCTGT
>CATPCK010000889.1 GCA_955652655.1 uncultured Ktedonobacteraceae bacterium
GAACTTGCGGATGCCGTCGTCAAGACGAAGAAGTAAAGTACGGGCTACCAGGTGGGTGCCCGGCTTTTGCGTGAGTCGGGGCAGAATGCTGCCCTGACAAAGTGTTGTTCCTCGCTGCCATTCTTTCGCAACCCCTTGTTGGTATTGGTGAATGTGAGTATCAGACAGGTTCTAATAATGATCTGCTATTCTCTATTATGAAACGCTGCCAAGCCTGATTCATCAGGCGAAGGTAATACAGAGCCTGGAGGGGAACCAGTGCCTGTATCTGTCTTTTTGGGATGATGATACTGGAGAACCGCAAAAGTTATGGCCGTCTCTCAATCAGCAGGATTCAATAAAACTTTGCTAGTGGGTAGAACACTTTCAAGAAGACGGAGTGTTCACTACAGTTGCCATACCTGCGCCCTGGTAAACGCCACTTCTGAGGAAGGGTTCGAACTGTCACTGAACACACCGATGGCACCAGAGCGAGAATGACTATCGCTCACCTGAGCAACATACTGCCTATTGATGTACAGGGAGATGGTGCTTCCACGTGCTACAACAGTCAACAGGTTCGATCGGTTCACGCCCTGATTAACTGCTGGACTACAACCCTGGATCTGGACGTGCAAGCTGTTCTGACCTGAACTGTTCACCTGAATAGTGGCAAGTGTATAGCATCCGTTCGACCGGATTTCAAAGAAGTAAGCCCTTTGGTTTGCTATATCCACGCGAAACATCAGTCCGCCTACCCCACCGCTGGTCATGAAGGTCTCTTGCGCCTGGTAGGCGAAGTTGACGAAATTGGTCTCCTGCGCCAGGCACGACGCCTTCCCGCTCACCTGCAACGCTCCTCCTGTGAACGCGCACGTCCCGTTCAGAAAGGTTCCCACTGTCCAGTGATTGGCGCCATTCCTCTGTAAGGGGTCGTTGAGGACTGGACTGCCACTGGTCGCCTCGGTGTACATGGCCTGTTGTGCCGTAGCAGTCGCCACCGCTTGTGCTGTGGCTGTGGCATGAGCAAGCGCGGTCGCCTGAACGAGTGCCTGGGCCGTTGCCGTCTCCTGGGCATGCACTCGGGCGGTCGCCTGAGCCTGTCCTGTGAGCAAGGTTCGGGCGGTATCGGTGGCAACAGCATGCAGCTCAGCAGGATGGGACACGGTGACGTAATACAGCAATCCCCCGCCTTCCAGGAGCAGCACGACAACGACAAGAAGCACCAGGGTGCTCCCTCTTGAAAGACGCCACGGTCGTTGTGGCCCTTGGTGCGGGAGGAGAGGGGGCATTGGGGAGGGAGATGGACGCCTGTCCCTGGCAAGATGCACGTCTCCATCTCTCGATTGTGTTGGTCTCGATGGAGGGACGGGGGGAGTTGCGCCAGAAGGTGCCTGGTGCGATATCACCTCTGGCTGCGAACGAGGGGACTCCAGCGCTGTCTCTGTGAAAGGATCCTCGTCGATGACGGGGGTCAGAGTCTCTTCGGAACTGGGCATCATCGGCAGCGGGGTCGCTTCATTGGAGGGAGTAGGCGTGCCGCATTTGGGACAGGTTGCCATTCCAGGTGCAAGGATCGTTCCACATGAGGGACAGTTCATCGTGCGCTCCTCATTCCACATCGTCTTTTCTCAGCTCGACTCCATGACCGTCAGCAGGGAAAGGCGAATTACTGCTTTTTACCCACGCTCTTTCGATTACAACTGGTGGTACAAGAGTTATATCACATGTAACGACAATCTTCACAAGAAGTCAAAAGCGATGGGTCACCATTGCCATTACACATACCTGTATGTATGATGCCTGGGCTACCTATGACTCGGTGCGACCCATCACTGCCGTGCATTATCTCTATACCGGTAAGCAAATAACAGCATGGGGAGGGTATGGCAAAGGGACGCAACGCATTGATGGGGGTCAATGGATACCCTATCAGGAGCCGACGATAGTGACGCCTCCTTTCCCTGAATACGTCTCCGGGCATAGCACCTTTAGCGCGGCGGGGTACTACACGTTGCAGCAAGTGACGGGCAGCGATCTCTTCGGTGACTCCTACGTCGCGACGCCGGGCAGCTCTCATATCGAGCCGGGAATCACCCCAAAGCTTGCGGTTGTCCTCTTGTGGTTAACCTTATCAGATGCGGCAGAACAGGCAGGTCTTTCGCGCAGGTATGGAGGCATCCATTTCCAGCAGGGAGACCTCGATGGGCGTGCATTAGGCCAACGGGTTGCGGCTCAAGCGTGGAGCAAGGCGCAGAGTTATATCAATGGCACGGCGCAGCGATAAGCATGTTCCTCGCCCCCTCTGCACCTGCATGCATGAGGGGACGAGGAGTGGTCAACTTTTTTTGAAAGTGCAGGAGGAGGAGAGGGAAACTATGGCTGGAAGATGGTGTATGTTCAATCTGAGTGATACAATTGATGCGGTGAAGGAGCGAAGTCGCATTACAGTAAGGTAGAGCTTCTGTGTCGGAAAAAGAGGCAAGCATCCTGTTATCAGCGAGTGAAAAGCACAATGTGATGCAGAAAGAGAGGACCATCATGTCTGTACTTCCGTTCGGAGAGGATACCCCATCCCTCACAGGAGCAGCGAAACTCCCACGTTTGGTGATGCGTGAGGAAGGCCAACGCAAAAAGGTCATAAGCGCCATTCTCCTGGTCATCCTTGCCTTTCAAGTCGTCGATCTGCCGGGAGCCTTGTTGAGTCAAAGTTCGACTGAAATAGGCATCGCGGTGCTCGGTGTGGGGCTGTGTGGCATTGCCTACCTCTTCAATTTTTTGGACAGGTTAACCGTGGTCAGCGTGTTGCTCATTGCGGTGGTTGACCTGGGATGCGGCCTCATGCTCTTGACGATGCCCATGGGCCTGGATGTGGCGGATCTGCCGGTGTTCGACGTGCTGATCGTGTCCGAACTCATCGCCGTCTCCCTCCTCCCTCCAAAAAGCGTTTTTCTCGTGGCCATGAGCAATATCCTCTTCATCCTTGCCGTCATCGCGCTTCAACCGCACACACCGGAACTGCAGATGCTTTTGAGTTCAAACATGGCCTATAATGCCGTGGTGCAACCGGTGAGCCTGCAGATCGTCGTGGCCCTGGTCGCCTACATCTGGGTGCAGAGCGCTCTGCGTGCGCTCGCACGGGCCGATCGTGCCGAAGAAATCGCCGAACTGCAAAGGCGTGAAGCGGTCTTGTTGACGCGTGAAGCTGCTCGCACGAATCAGCTCGACCGCGACAGCGAGCATTTGCTGCACGTCCTGGTGCGCGCCGCCAACGGAGATCGCACAGTGCGTGCAAGCCTATCCCAGCAGACGTTACTCTGGCGCGTTGGCAGCGCGCTCAATGTCCTGCTGACCCGCCTGCGCAGATCAGGCCAGGCCGAGGAAGAGGTTCGACAGTTACGAGCTGATAATGCCCGCCTGGCCCGGGTTGCGTATGAAGCGAGAATGACGGTGCAGCACAGAGCGCAGAACTCGTCCCAGTCAACAGAGCTGCAGGAATAGTGCGACCAGGGCCCATGGAGGGAGAACGCTGTTCATCCCGGCACGTTTGGTGACCTGGGGACGTCGTTCCCATTTTCATAGGTAGTGATCCCTGCTGGTGAGCACAGCGGGGAGAAAGGAGGAAGTGAGAGAATGAGTCTTCCCGTCCTGCTTTTTGGCTTCGTGGTCATCGGCGGTCTAGCGCTGTATTACCTGTCCATAGCCCTCTTTTCCTTGAGAGAAACCACGAAAGGCACAAGGCGAGTCGTTGCTACCGTGAAGGAGGTACAAGTATGGGTGGATGGGTGGTATCTCATCGCGGTGTGGACTGATATCCTGACGGGACAGCGTTATACCTTCCGCAGCCACCGCATCGAGCTCAGACTCAAGCAACGGGTAGGAGATAGCGTCTGTGTTGACTTTGATCCCAGCCATCCAGAGCGATATCACATGAAACTTTGAGCCACAAAGGGGTGTGCTATACTTACCCTATCACAGTAATTACCTGGACGACCCATTAGCTCTTCCTGAAGGGACGGTAATTATGCCTGTTTCTACAGCCAATTCCAAGCTGATCTATGACGCTCTGAAGGACTGCGATGTGAAGATCATGTCTGCCCTGCCGGAGACATGGCTGGTACACCTCATCCGCATGGCGGACGAAGACCCTGACATGACGTTGATACGCATCGCCAAGGAGGAAGAAGCCGTTGGCATCTCTGCGGGAGCGCACCTGGCGGGTGTCAACTCCGCGCTGTTAATGCAAAACCACGGCTTCCTGGCAGCGATTAACCCGATTGTTTCGCTGGCGCTGCTCTACAAGATTCCACTGTTGATGCTGATTAGTTATCGCGGACACATGGGCGAAAAAGACCCCTGGCAAACACAGGGAGGTCTGGCAACCGAGCCAATTTTAAAGGCCTTGAACATCCCCATCTGGCATCTGACCAATCACACAGATATCTACCGCCGTCTGAAAGACGCG
This sequence comes from uncultured Ktedonobacteraceae bacterium, assembly GCA_955652655.1. Classification (GTDB taxonomy): domain Bacteria; phylum Chloroflexota; class Ktedonobacteria; order Ktedonobacterales; family Ktedonobacteraceae; genus UBA11361. The sequence goes on from CATPCK010000889.1 coordinate 4,445, forward strand.
CAGACGCTGGCTCACGCTTCGCTGCACCCTGTAGCTGTTTTGCTATCGCGCGAAATCATGTGGGAGGATTGACGCCAATGCTGCGAGCAGAAGCCTTAGAGGCTCTCTACCCAGACCTGGAACGGCACATCGTGGTCACGATCATGGGAGCCGTTGCCGCTGAACTGTATACGCTGGGACATCGCCACAACTTTTTTTACCTGGAGCACGCCATGGGCCTTGCCTCTTCGATGGGACTGGGTATCGCCATGGTCATGCCACAGCACAAAGTCATCGTCATCGACGGCGATGGTTCGCTGCTGATGAACCTGGGAACGTTGAGTACCATGGCCCGCTACAAACCGGGGAACCTGCTGCACATCGTCTTCGATAACGAGAGCCTGCTCTCCGTGGGAGGCTTTCCCACCGCGACGTCAACAGGCACAGACCTCGCCGGGATCGCCAAAGCCTCTGGTGTGCCAAATGTGCTAAGGGCCGACACCATCGAAAGTTTAACGACCGGCGTGAATGATGCGCTGGCCAGTAACACGTTGACAACCATCGTCTCGAAAGTCGAGGCCGTCGGGCCAAAAGTGTTTCACATGGACCTGCCATTACTGGAGAACCGCTTCCAGTTTATGCGCTATCTGGAAGCGCTGCAAAAGCAAAAGAAGCATTAAACGAAGGAGCAGAGAATGGACGTTTTAGCACAACTGCTTGAAGAGCTTACCACTGGTAAACTGGAAATCATCGACCTGACCTCACCGTTGGAGCCGGAAACGCCGGTGATCGACCTGCCTCCCATGTTCGCCCCTTCGCCAGGCCTGACCCTGACAGAGATCTCTCACTACGACAATCGTGGCCCCGCCTGGTACTGGAATGTGCTCTACATGGGGGAGCATACCGGCACTCACTTTGACGCTCCCATTCACTGGATTACAGGCAAAGAACTGCCCAACAATGCCACCGATACCATCCTACCCAGCAAATTTATCGGCCCGGCATGTGTAATAGATGTCACTGCCGAGGTGAAGCAGGACCCGGATTACTTGCTGACCATTGAGCGTGTCGAACAGTGGGAAGCCGACCATGGCCATATTCCCAATGGAGCGTGGCTATTGATACACACTGGCTGGAGCCAACGCGCCGGGCGCGAGGCATTTCTAAATATCCACGACGATGGCGCGCACTCCCCTGGTTTTCACCCCTCCTGCTCCGCCTTCCTGGCGAAAGAGCGGGATATCCTGGGAGTAGGCGTTGAGACCGTCGGCACCGATGCGGGCCAGGCAGGCGGCTTCGATCCGCCTTTCCCCAGCCACACCTACATGCACGGGGCTGGCCGCTTTGGCATCACCAGCCTCATGAACCTGGACCTGCTGCCCCCTACCGGCGCTATCGTCATTGCCGCGCCGCTCAAGATCGTCAAAGGTTCCGGCAGCCCATTGAGGGTCATCGCGATCACCAGGTAGCAAAATTAGTCCCGAAGCCCCGATTCAGGTCTAATTCAGTTCCACATTTTATAACGTACTCAGTGAGGAATATGCTATCATGAGCGCGTGCAAGAACATTGTATGTGCTCATATAGTCGCTCGATCAAAGGAGGCAATACGCCATGCAGAAAAAATCGGCGCTATGGCTCATACTAACACTGAGTACATTACTTTCACTGCTGGCTGCCTGCGGCACAGGCACAACTGTCAGCAATTCGAAGACAACACTGGCTCCGACTATACTGTCAGGAGAAAACATCTACGTTCTTGACGGTTATAACTCCATAGGAGGCGCATCCTATGGGCAGCAAATCGTGGCATTTCGTCCCGCGAGCGCTAACCCTTCACAGTTTATCTCATTGCCGGCTGGCCTGAGTTCGCTTGATCACCAGAGACTCTACACAGCCACACCGGCAAATGGGAAGACAACAATCTCCGTTATCAATACTCAGAGCGGAACCCGGATACGCACTTTCGTCATTCCTGGCACCTACTCCACTACTGGAACAGGCTACGACGCTGCGGTTCTCTCGGCAAGCGGGCAATGGTTGGCCTTACGCGCCCTTGGGCAGAGCGCCAATCAGACGACCATCGCGCTCGTCGATACGCAGTCGGGTACGCTGACGAGGACAATTCCTTTGAATGGAGACTTCACCCTCGATGCCATCTCTCCCGGCGGGAAAGCGCTCTATCTCCTTCAAAAACTCAACGATGGGCCGGGACATTACTACGTTCGTGTATATAATGTCGGAGAGAATATCCTTGAAGAAACTCCTATTGTCGACAAAACAGCTACAAATCCCTCCGGCGATCCCAATATGAGCGGAGTAGCCTTAGCACGGCAAGTGTCAAATGGAGGAACATTCGCCTACACACTCTACATTGACACCCGCCGCAACTATGCCTTTATTCACGAGCTTCCGCTCAATGACCAGGTCTATCCACCGATTGCGCACTGCATTGACCTGCCCGTGGGCAAGTCCGCCGATCTCCTGCATTACTACACCCTCGCCCTCTCCTCCGATGGTGGAACACTCTACGCGGCAAACGGAGCACTTGGTTTAGTCAGCAGCGTCAATGTCACAACTGGTGATCCACTGGGCATTTTCAGTGATAAAGTCCGCAACACCGCCCACTTTAATCCCGGGAATGCCAGTATCAGCAACAGTGCGAAAACACGTATACTCTATAACGGCGCAGCGCTCTCTTCCGATCAGAAGACCTTATACTTCGCGGGCACTCAGGGCATTTGGGCGGTGAATACGCCCGATCTCAGTCAGCAGGGTCATTACCTTGTGCGGCAGCCAGTTACAGGGATTGCCCTCAGTGGCGATGACCAGACCTTGTATGCAGTTGACCCAACCAGTGGAATCACGTTGCTAAGCGCTGCCAACGGGCAAACACAGAAAGTTATCCAGGGACCTGCGCACAATCCCTGGGGTATTGCATGGATCACACATTGAGGTTAGCATCATGGAGCAAACCATCGCAGTATGTTTGCTCCTATAACCCATCGGTGCTGGAAAGGTCTATGCTATATGGCATAGCCACGACAACATGAGCAAGGGAAACGCACACATCCTTATTGTCGATGATGATAGCCGCGTAACCAGCGCCTTACGCCGCACCCTGGCCTACGAGGGCTATCACGTATCCTCCGCCCCGGACGGTGAGGGGGCGCTGGCTATTGCGCGCACAAAGTCGCCCGACCTCGTGATCCTCGATCTCATGTTGCCAGGTATCGATGGGCTCGAGGTCTGCCGCCGCCTGCGTGCCGTAAATGACGATATCGCGGTGCTTATGCTCACCGCCCGTGACAC
>CATPCK010000890.1 GCA_955652655.1 uncultured Ktedonobacteraceae bacterium
CGACATCGATCCCATAAATATCAAGGCCATACAGTTTACCAACCTGAAGCGTAAGTTTACGTAGCTCCGGTGTGAGTGGAATAAACTTTTCGTCCACATCACTGTGTAGTGGTGACTTCTTTGCAATAGCTGCATAGACCTCATTGCCCGTAACATACACTTTGATATCAAATCCAGTATTTTCTGCGTATCTTTGTGCCAGAAAGAAGCTATCGTCCGCCTCAGCTATCTCCAAGGCTGCCAAATCGGCAGGGCTATTCAGGCGGTAAATACCCTTGCAGGAACTTCCATTGCTCGGTTTGATGACAAGAGGATAGTCCTCTGCGGGAATCTGTTTGAGGAGGCGAGGGTGAGCGACAAAGTAGGTAGGTGGTATAGGTAAGCCGTGTGCGCGTCCAAAGGCTGCCGCGACAGCCTTGTCTCGCACAAGGCGAATCGCCCGCGAGTTATTGATAGTTGGGATACCTACTGCTTCTGCCGCTGCCAGAATACTCATGCCAGGGCCATCTGCCAATGATTTCAACACGTATGCATCGTAACCTTGCGTGGTAAGATCGGATAAGCAGGTGACACTTGCTTGTGGTTCCAGCACATCCACGTCATGACCCCATTGAAGCAATTGATCTGCAATGACCAAAGGCATTGGATCATTTCGATATTGCTCTTCAACGATAAAGCAGAAACGCATTACTAACTCCTCTATTGAGCACCTGTAAACCTATACGACGCTTATCAAAGAACAGAGCGCGGTACGATCATGATGGTCAATCGCAATTGCTCTCGGTGCTTTCTAGTCTATCAGTTCTATGGCCTGGTTGCTATTTAGTAGTTCACTGCCGTCATGTGTTGTACATCATAAAAGTGAGAAAATAGTAGATGCACTATAGCATATCCTTAGAGAATGGGGAAGAGCTTCTTTAGTCTGATGTTTTAAGACAAGACTTCCTTTTTCAACTCATTTGTACTCGCTTGACGGTTGGGCTATCTTTCATGAGTTCAGCAGGAACGAGCGTGGCACCCTGTCGACGCAGGCCTTTTCTCGGGGAACTAAGGGAGCGGACAACGCGCTTTTCATGTTCAAGACGCGAACGATAGGCAGCATGGAGAATATATTCGGCGATGCAGGAAACTTTACGCGGTACGCCGTAAAAGCTAGGGAAGTCGTTGATGTCAACTAGCATCAATCCCTCCGCGGTCTCCAAAACGTCAACGCCGTAGAGGTCAAGTCCAAACACTTGACCTACACGCTGCGCCAGCTTGAGCATTTCACGAGAGACCGGTATTTCCCCTTCGGGGATAGAGCCATGCAGCGGCGAGCTTTTGGTGATGGCATGGACCTCCTGGCCCGTGACATAGAGTTTGATGTCGTAGCCGGTATTCTCGACGTAGCGCATGGCCAGGTAGTATGACGTATCATCAAGCTGAAGTTTGGCCATCTCTTCAGGAGTCCATACCAGGTGGATGTCTTGCATAGAGGTGCCATTGCCAGGCTTCACAACCACAGGATAAGCTTCATGCGGCACTTTCACTAAGGCGCGGGGATGGCCTACAAAGTAGGTGAGCGGGACAGGCAAGCCTCTAGCCTGGGCGAAGGCCACGGCAACTGCTTTATCACGTACCAGGCGAATAGCGCGTGAGTTATTGATTGTGGGAATGCCTACTGCTTCAGCCGCCTCCAGGATGGTCAAACCAGGGCCGTCCGAGACGGTTTTCAACACATAGGCGTCATAGCTTGTTAAGGAGAGGTCAGTCAGGCTGGTAACAGCAGCATACGGCTGTAGGACATCTATTTGATGTCCCCACTGTCGCAACTGGTCTGCTACAACCATCGGCATTGGTTTATGCACGTATTTCTCTTCCAGGATAAAGCAGAAGCGCATAAGCGTCCCCCTCATTGTTATGATTCCATCCCGCTATATATAGCTTACTATAGATAGTACCCCAATGTCTAAATATGAGCTATCAGATGAGTCACAAAATAGCTAGGATGCTAGCTCAAATTATACGCTTGCAAGTCTCTCCCTACGCAAGCAGACTTGCCTCCTGCTGACAGCAAAACTGACAGCAGAGCCGATAGACAACGATAGATAAGAAGCGACCTTTGTAGACATCTAGTGTGGTTTTTGAGCTCAGAGGAGACGCTGGTTCTTCTGAAGAAGAGAGGATGACGCTATGGTTATATCCCTCATCAAAGAGTCTCATTCCCCTATGGAGACCGTTTTGGCTCGTCTGAAAGGGGTTCGCAAGTCAATACGCGGCTGGGCGGCATGCTGTCCTGCACATGATGATCGAGAACCCAGTCTCAGTATTGGCCTTGGAGACGAAGGGCACGTCTTACTCAAATGTTTTGCCGGATGTACACTCGACAGTATTGTTGAAGCGATGGAACTCACAGTTTCGGACTTGTTTCCTGATGCTCCATCTTCATCTGATTCACAGGCAAAGCAAACTAGCCGCAACTCACTCTCCCTGGTTGATCTGGCGCAAGATATTCCGCTCGCTTCCTCACAGTCCTATCTCAGCCGCTGCACAGGTCTGGCTCATCTTCACGAGGTATGCTTCGTTTCACAGGAGGAAGAGTTTCAAAAGGAAGTAGGCCATGTATTATCGTGTTGCTATCCAAACGAAAGGATCGGCACACTGGCGTTGGGAATCAACCATCCTGAGTTCGCTTGACACTATCCTTCGCTTTCTTCGACTGTACCGCGCTTTTCCGCAAGATCGCCTGCGGGTATTCTCGTCCTCCTCACGCGAAAGCTTGCATGAACTGCTCATTTGCGAGAGTAGCGGTAGGGAATCCTACTCGGTTACGGCAGCGCAATTCCTGCGCGAGCGCCTGATTTCTTCTTCAGACGAGGGGACGCGAGCCGGGCCAGCGCAGGAAATTCGAGAGAGCCGGAATGCAGCATACTATCGCGATATCGGCTCGTCTCTAGCATCCAGGAACGGTTCGGGGTCCCATAGCATAGGGAGTGTCTATGGATTTGATAGCCGACGGCTAGAAGTAGAATATGGGGCAGGTGGCGATCATGATCTTCCGTATCAGTTCACGTTGCCTCACCTGTGGCTACAAGCCCTCGCCTGGGTAGAACTCCGTGCGCGGGTTCAGTGTGGGAAGTTAGAACCGTAGGCATGACACATATACTTGCCCTGGGAGTCTCCTGGGGAAATAAGTGCCATCGCTTCACATATCTGTGCTATACTCCCATCGTAAGCAACTCAACTCGACCATAGATCGGCGGCGAGCATTGAAATGAAAGCGGTCATACAGACACGGCGACCAGCGCAGGCAAAGCGAACCTCTCCCCGTTCGCTCCGTCTGCGGTTACTGCTGTGGTACGGCTCACTGATTGCCGTTGCCCTGGGTTTCTTTGCGCTTCTCTTCCTGCTGCTGACCACCGATGCGATCGATGCGAGCGTGAACAGCGCGCTGCGGGCTGAGGCGCGGGTGGCTATGCTGGATGCGCTGGATGACCTGTCTGCTACCACACCATACTGGCCGGGCCAACTCACGATGCGCGTCGTTGACACCTACCGTGATCCAGGCGTCGCCGTCGAGGTGATGGATACACAGGGGCAGGTACACTACCTCTCGACGAGCGGCGCGCGTATTCCACTCAGCAACGAGATAAGTCGGAGCGTCCTTGCAGGTCAGTCTCCTGTACTCTACGATGCCGCCGTGGAAAGTCAACACGTGCGCGTGGAAGCGCTCCCCATTCGAGCCCCGGTCAACGGCGTCAGCGGGAATGCCAATGGCGTGCCGGTGGGGAACGGCCCGGTGATCGGGGTGCTGCTGGTCGCCAAGTCGCTCTCCGATGTCGATGCAACCATGCTATTGTTACACGCACTGCTGCTGGTCTCAGGCGTCGCGACGCTGCTGGGGACGCTCGTGGCGAGCTGGATCATCGCGACACGGGTGTTGCGTCCCCTCTCGGAACTGGTGACGACGGCGCGCTCCATCGCCACCTCGACCGCGCGCGGCACGCGCCTGGGGAACTTGAGCCAGCGTGTGCCGCAACCGCGTGGGCGCGACGAGATGGCACAGTTGGTCGAGACGTTCAACGAGATGCTCGCCTCCCTGGAAAGTGCAACGCAGTCGCAGCGTCGTTTTGTGGCCGATGCCTCACACGAACTGCGTGCACCGCTCACCACCATCCAGGGCAACCTCGCCTTCCTGCAACGCCATTTCGATGAGTTACCGCGAGAGGAACGCCGCACCATGCTGATCGATGCGCATCAGGAGACGTTACGGCTCGCGGAACTGGTAGAGGAACTCTTACTGCTGGCACGCGCCGATGCCAGCAGCGATACTCCACGCGAAACACAAACAGTGGAGAATGCGGCGCTAGAGCGTCTGCGCAGCAATCCACCTGTCGAACTGGACCGCGCTGTCCTTCAACTGGTGCGTCAACTGCGCAAGCGACTCGACATTGAGGGATCGCCGTTGAAGCTGGAGGTTGGCCACATCGAACCGGTGCGCGTGCGCGGCGATGAAGAGAGCCTGCGCCGGGTCACGCTGATCCTGCTCGACAATGCGCTCAAGTATACGCCGATGCGCGACGAGGGGGGCGAGGGCCGCGTCATCGTCTCGCTGGAACAAGCCGACGGGCAGGCCGTGCTGCGCGTGCGCGATACCGGCATTGGCATCGACCCCGACGACTTGTCGCACATCTTCGATCGTTTCTACCGGGCCGATCCCGCGCGCTCGCGCCAGGGAACCGGGCTGGGACTCTCCATCGCGAAAACGCTGGTGGAGCAGGAACCAGGCGGTCGCCTCTCCGCTGAGAGTATCCCTGGCAAGGGCAGCACGTTCAGCGTCTGGCTGCCGCTGGCTTGAGCCGAACGTTCAGGTCAAGTCTAACTCTTCTCTCTCATCTCAGGTCTGTCTCAGACTCGTCTCAGGATCACCTCACAGAGCTATGTTATACTTCTCCTAGCAGGAGGGAGACACATGGACAGCGACGTGAGAGCGACAGATACTGTCTCGTTTCTGGTACTCACTGCTCTTCGACAAAGCAAAGCGGAGAGAGAACGATGAAAGCGCACATTCTGATCGTTGACGACGATCCACGCATTACGGACCTGCTGCGGCGCGTCCTGGCCTATGAGGGGTACAGCGTGAACACAGCGGCCACCGGGCAGGAGGCCCTCAATCGCGTGCTGGAGCGCCCGCCCGATCTGATTATCCTGGATATCATGCTGCCGGGGTTGAACGGGCTGGAAGTGGCCCAGCGGCTGCGCGAGGCAGGTGACAGCATCCCCATCCTGATGCTCACTGCTCGCGACACGGTGGCGGACCGGGTGCAAGGCCTGGAGACGGGCGCGGATGACTACCTGATGAAACCGTTTGCCCCCGAAGAACTGATGGCGCGCGTGAAGGCGCTACTGCGCCGCAGCCGGGAGGAGCGGCACGAAGTCCTGCGTTACGCTGATGTCGAGCTGGATACCGGTACGCGCGTGGCGCATCGCGGCGCGCGCGAGATAGAACTCTCCCCGACCGAGTACGAGTTACTCGCCCTCTTCCTGCGCCGCCCGCGCCAGGTACTCACCCGCGAGATTATTCTGGACCGCGTTTGGGGCATGGACTTCGAGGGGTCCTCCAATGTGATGGAAGTCTACGTGGGCTACTTGCGCAGCAAGCTCGAAGCCGAGGGCGAGCCGCGCCTCATCCATACCGTGCGCGGCGTCGGTTATGTCTTGAAGGAATAGGGCCGATCACCTGCAAAAAACATTCCTCGTTATGCAGCGCTTTTACGACTGACTGCGCGGGCATTGCGTAGGCGGAGGAACACATCTACCGCGATGACGATGGCCAATGTCAGCGCGGGCAGGGCAAAGCGCGTCCAGGGGAGCTGCTCGAACACTGGATGTAAGCGGACATCGTCGAGGATCATCTTGGCTGCCGTCCATGCCAATACCAGCGCGGCACCGTCCAGCAGCCATGAGAAACGTCCGATCAATTCGGCAACCATCGCGCTGCCGAGCAGCAGGAGCGCGATACTGAGCAGCAATCCCGCTGCCAGCAGCGGCAGATTGCCTGCTGCTATTGCGCCAATCGCCAGCACGTTATCCAAGCTCATCGTCACATCGGCCACCAGAATGGTCAGCAGTGCCGCCCACAGGCCGCGCCTGTCGGAAACGTTCTTCCCCACGCCTGGCTGACGCTCTTGCGCCATCCCTGCATGTCTCGCAGAGTTCGCCGGTTCGGTGTGCGTGCTGCTCCGATCCATCAGCAGCCGTACCGCGATAACCAGCAGCAGAAGCCCTCCGGTGGCCTGGAGCAGGGGGAGCCGCAGCAAGAGTGTCGCGCCGACTGCAAAGACAATGCGCAGGATGATAGCGCCGCCGCCGCCCAGGGCGATGGCGGACCAGCGCTGCCGTCTCGGTAGTCCAGCCGCCGCGGCTCCGATAACCAGCGCGTTATCACCGCTCAAGACCAGGTCGATCAGAATAATGCTGCCCACAGCTCCCAGAAATTCAAGCACGTCATGTCTCCTTCATGCAGTCAGTCCACTGCTTTCTCTCTCACACAGTTGGTCGTTCGCCCAGTTTCACATCAAGCGCCATGTGCAAACTCCCGCGGGGATCAGAGAGCGTTACTGCTCTCTCCATCCAACTTTATCACATCTCACGTAAAACACGCGATCTAGCTTGCCATCGTCACGACTCTCCGATGTCACCCTGCTGTGCGAGCGGCAAGGCGAACCAGAACGTCGCACCGTCTCCCGGCATGCTCTGCAGGCCCACCCGCCCTCCGTGTTGCTCGATGATAGTGCGGCAGACATACAGCCCCAGGCCAAGGCCACCCCCGAACCCGCCTTGCTCGCTGATGCCAGGGACGCGATAGAAGCGTTCCCACACGCGCTCGTGTTCCTCCGGTGGAAGCCCCGGCCCTTCGTCCCGCACCAGCACGCGCGCCTGCTCGTGTTCGATGCGTACGCAGACGGTGATCGGTCGATCTGGCGGCGAATATTTCAGCGCGTTGATGAGGAAGTTGGTGACCACCTGCGCGAGGCGGTCCGCGTCGCCGAGGACGATGATGTCCCGCTCGGCTGGCAGCTCCAGGTGAATGGTGTGTTCGCTGGCTACCTGGCGTTGATCTTCCACTGCTTCCAGCACCACGTCTGCGACATTGCAACGCGCCATGAGCAACGTCAACGCCTGCGCCTGAATGCGCGAGATATCGAGCAGGTCGTTGATCAGGCGGTCCTGCACGGCGACCTGCGCTCTTGCTCGCTCGAGCAAGGCCTGAATCGAAGCAAAATGCCGTAGATCACCCGGCTCGGGTAGTTCTGTCGCCATGAGTCGTTTGACCTTGCGGTCCGCCAGTTGCAGGCTGCCTCGTATCACGGTCAGCGGGGTTTTCAGTTCGTGGCAGATAATGCCGGGATAGGCTTCCATGAGCCGGTTTGTTTCACGCAAGGCCACTTCACTGGCATGCGCTTCCGCGTTTTGTTGCTGGAGTTGTATCCTCGCCAGCAGGAGTGAGGTCAACCGGGCGAGGGTCTGCGCCAGGACGATGTCACGCGAACTGTAGGAATGCTCCCGGCTGCCATCATCAAGGCAGAGTAACCCAAGCAGGCGGTCTCCAACACAGATGGGAACCACGAGGACTGCCTGGACATAGTAGGGGAGTACAGGTGTGTACAAAGGCAGGGACATCCCATCAAGCAGCAGCGCTTCATCACGTTTGAGGGAAGCGACAAGCTGCTCATTGCCAATATGGTCGATCAGGGAGGGTGAGCTGGCAAGTCGCTCGTGCCATTCTTGCTGCTGCTGAGGCGTAAAGCCGGTGGCGGCGACAAGAGAAAGCCGGTCCTCTTGCGGGTCAACGGTCAGCATCGTGGCGTGCTGGCTCTCAACCACCTGTGTTGCCAGCTCGATGAATCGCTGTCCGATCTGTTCTGAGAGAGTCGTGGAGGTGGAGCCGGAGGTATCATGTGGCTGTGCTGGAGCTTGTACCAGCGTCTGAGCCACCGCCAGTAACGCGCGCAGCGCATCGTTGGTTCGCCTCTCGAGACGTCGCCGCCCGGTGACATCGCGATAGATCAGCACGGCGTACTCGATCTTTCCGCTGGCGTTCCTGATAGGCGCGCCGCTCGCGTTGAAGATCGCCGCGCGTCCATCAGGCGTTTGAACCAATACATCAACGGCTTTCGCGCCCGTTAGATGTTCGCCACGAAACAGCCGCCCGAGGAGTTGTCTTTTTTCCGGGGCGGGCTGGCCCTGCTCGTCGTGCTGCGTCGCTGAAAGGAGCAGGGAATGGCCCTCGCGTTCCTGCTGTTGCACTGGTAATGCGGTAATGCCGAAAAGCGACCATGTGGCATGGTTGACCTGTTGCACCTGTCCTTTGCGGTCATAGACGACCACGCCATCGCTGATCGCCTCGAAAGTGGCCTCGAGCTGGCGCATCTGCAATACCGCTTCCTGTCTGGCTTCCAACGCCCGGATTCGCGCGATTTCGTGCTGCTGTGTCAGGACAGCGACGACGATGCCGACCGCCGCGAAGGTGACAAGTTGTACCAGACCATTCCATCCGTAACTGCCCAGGTTGCCGAAAGGCGGCACATAGAGATAGTCCAGCGCCAGCACACTGAGCGCCGTCGTGAAGAGGGCCGCGCCTACCCCCCAGCAAAGAGCCACCAGGACGACGACAAACAGGAGTAAGAGCCCAGGAAACGAGAACGGGAAGAGCAGACGCGCTTCTACCAAACTGACAGCCAGGCTCAGACCAACCAGTAGCAGACCGACCGGGTAGCCGACGAGTGGATGTCGCCAGCGCGGTAGATACGCCAGCGAGCGTTGATGCCAGCCTGCCAGGCGTTGGAGTGACAGAAACCAGCGAGGCTGATGATGGTCGAGACGCATAGGATCCTCCTTCGGGAATCACGAACAGTTTCAGCGCCAAGTTTGACACGATTGTGGCTCCATGCAGATGCTTTCCTAATGGCGCCAATAGCACTATAGAATATGAGCATGAGATATCCCTGTGGAATAGCTGAACTACATCTGAGAATACTGTTCCAGGCCTATTTCAAGCCATCTTATTTGGCAGCTTCATTGCAATGAGTGGGAACTGGGCTGAACACGAGGTATTGGGATACGATCAAGCTCGCTTGAACACTCCCTTAAAAAAAGAAGGCGCTGTTGCTTCAGGTTAGCAAGCACGTTGCGGAACAACTCGCTGAACGCTGGTACGAAGAGGAGATGTTGATCGAGCGTGGGAAGAGGATTACCTTGTGAGGCAATGCGAGTTCTGAGGTAATTGACGTTTCTTGTTCAGCTTTTCTGATTTCGTTCCAGAAAGCCATTTTCGGTCAATGTAATCGCCATTTGATGCGGAAAGTAGTTGACTTTCAACACCTATCAAAAGGATAGCACTTTTTCATGGACTGTGGTGCGTCTGCGACGCATGACATATTGGTGGCGAAGTCGATTTTCAGGCTTGCAATTCAACGAACTCAAGCTCAGAATGAGCATCATTTTTGAAATCGCCACCAATGAGCCATGCGCCGCAGGCGCACCACTGCGCCTGAAATTGATGGTGCCCTACCCCTCATTTCAGGGGAATATCAAATTGACGGAGAGCCATGCAGGCATGACGGAGGCGTTTACACGACGACCATCGGGCCTGCGGAACCGAAACTGGGGACACTGTCTGGGTCTGTCCCGCTCGGCCCTTCTAACAGGACCGCGGTAATGTTGTAGATGTCGGGAGATGCCCCTGCAGTCACCGGGATCTGGAAGAGGTTATTTGCTGAGATCCACGGAGAATCTTGCAGATGCCCTTTGATAACTGTAGGTGGAGCGAGCAGGCCCCCCGTCAGCAGACTGGTTACGAAGACGAAAAGACGGTAAGCCGATCCATCCTCAACCGAGTCAGCCGAGGCGGTTACGCTTACATCAAGAGAGAACGTCTGGCCATTGACAACAGCCGATGGGACAGAAACAGAGTTGATGGTGAGATCTGCCATAATAGGGTTTTCCTTTCGCACGTCTTGCGTGCATTTCTCGTTTGCTTTACCGTTCCATACGAACTACATGCAAGTATAGCTCAGCTTTCTGAATTGAACCTGTTATAACACTGAGATGAGGCTGAGAAAGCGAGGAGGCACTGTTTTTGGGATGGAAGGTGAAACGTTGGGACAGAGTCTTTGGGCATCGATACTTGTGCCCTTCGAACTTGGGACGAAGAGGGCCTATTTGGATCGCGACCGAAATCATTCCCAGGTTCATCTCAGCTTCTTCATAGCGTCATTTCAGAAAGATCTCCTAGAGTTTCTTCAGTGATACAGAGACTCATTCTAGAACGCCGTTTGCTTGCTATCCAGAAGCCATGCGGAAATTGCTCATGTGTCTTTCTGTTGCCAGACGCGGGCGGGGTGGGGTTGTGACGGGAAGAGGGACATGAGGAAGAGTCATGGCATAGAAACTTCCTAGAGGTGGAGTAGGTCATCTACTGATTGGTCATTGCTGCGTCAGTCTGAGGGAAACCATGGACACAGAGTGCTGCCAGACCTCGCTCAAGCGCCTGCTTGAGCGGATCTCCCGCGCTGAGCTGAAGCAAGTGACTATCCCGCACCACGGCATCACCAGGGCGCGTGCTCTCGCCCACGGTTGCCAACAGTGACGGGATCGCTATACCGATCACGGCCAGGGTGAGCATCGTTGCATACTGGCCCGCCACGCGGCGACGAAACCGCAGTCGCCGGTAACGCCACCCGCCGACGAGCATCGCCGTGCCCAGCACGAGCAGCGCATTGCCGATGATGGAGCCGGCCAGCGCGGTCAGGCCGATGATGATCTCGGCCACATTCCCGAAGGTCGCGTTCAAGAGCCCGCCGAGGCCATGCCCCAGGTGCTCCGCCAGCACCTCGGTGGCTCGGCCGATCAAGCCAGCCAGCGGGACAAGTCCCAACGCCGCCAGCACAAAGGTGGCCAGCGGCGCGGCATGCAGGGCCTTAGCAAGGACGGCCGCCGGGGCGGCGAGTAACAGCAGGTAGAGCCAGCGAGTCATGGTTGTTCCCTCGCCGCGTGAGAGGGCTGGCAGGGCTGCCTCGCGGTCCATTTCGTGTCAGCACACGTCAGGCCCTTTCTCCCTTCACACACAGGTTCCCTCCCTCGTGGAGGATCGCTTCCTAAGCGAGAAGGAGCCATTTGGGATTCCATGGCCCAAAACGGGCCAGCTAGCTGGCCATGTTGCACCAACAGGGAGAGGAAAGGGAGTATTCGTCTTCCATGGATGAGCAAGCTAGACAATTGGCGTGGCAACACCAGTGCTTCTCCGTTCCCAGTGTGCTGCTTGCAGCATCGTCCTTCCGAGTAACGACGGTCAACTTCCCAGCGC
>CATPCK010000891.1 GCA_955652655.1 uncultured Ktedonobacteraceae bacterium
ACGTGTTTCCAACTTTCGAAGGCGGTCGCGGCAGCCTGCACTGCTGCGTTCGCCTGTTCAACGGTGGCTCGTGAAAAATAGCCGATGACCTGGTCGGGTTGCGAAGGATTGACAGAAGTGAACGTATCCTCGTTCATGATCTTCTTACCGCCGATGATGAGCGGATACTTGCGCCCCAGTTCACTCTTGACCTGCTCCAGAGCTTCTATCTGTGCCTTGCGGTTCTCTTCTTTGCTAAAATCGATGAAGAGTTGATTCTTAAATGGCGTTTGTGCGCGCGCTGTTGCGCTTTCTAATGTATTCTTCATTAAATGAACTCCTTGAAAACACTGCGTTGTGTAGGACTATTTCTTTCCTTCATTGTATCTCATTACACAAGGCTATGGTAAGGGAGGTCATGAGAATGTTAATTCACATGGTTGAACCATAGGTGTGCTTACGAATTTGGAGCGAATGCTTCTGAAATTGCGACTTAATTTTTTTGGAAAGGATCAGCTTCCGTATAATGATTGGGCTTGTTTATTATTTCCAAATCACCTCGAACGATGCGGAACTCTATTACATTTGGTTGCGTGCAGCAATTGAGCAGCATTGGCAGAAATTGGAAGAACCGCGCAAGAGCGCCAGAGCGTGGCAGCCTGAAAGCTGATGGAGGGGTACATCGCATGAGTCATGGACACATACATATTTCGCTATTTCATGCGTACCAGTTTCACCAGTTGCACCAGGTTCGGCCTTTGTCCGTACAACAGAATGCCGAAGCGATAGATGCGCGCGGAAATCAGTGCACAGATGAAAATGGCAATGATCATAAGTACAATGGTTAATGCAATCTCCCACGAAGCTGCTCCACCTGCCCCAATGCGCATAAGCATCGTGGTGGGTGTCCAGAAAGGAACATACGAAATTACTTTTATCCATGTCGCATCGGGGGTAGATATACCAATGAAGCTCACAATGTATCCAATCATGAACAGCCACGTGAGGGGCTGTACCGCGTTCTGAACCTCGTCCTGCCGTTTCACCAATGCTCCCATAGCAGCGAACAGTGTCGCATACAGTAAGAAGCCCAGGATAAAGTAGACCAGGAGCAGCAGCAGGAGCGTAATGGAAACGCCAGTGATATTGAGGTTGAAACCGCCACTGCTGGTACCGAAAAGCGCAGCTTGTAAGGGGCTTTGCAGCAGGAGCGCGCCAATACCTACGGCAACAAAGCAAGCCATCTGCGTCAGGCCTGCCGCACCGATGCCAATGATTTTCCCGACCATCAATTGGAACGGAGTCGCCGCATTCACCAGAATCTCCATGATGCGGCTGCCTTTCTCTTCTGCAACCCCTGTTGCAACGCCCATTCCGTAGAGGAAAACCGACATGAAGATGAGGATAATACCGGCATAGGCGATAATATATCCTGCTACTCTATCGCTTACCGAGCGATTGTTCTGATTCTGCCCGGTGTTCACGACGGTAAAGCCTGGTTGAGCAAACAGACTGCTGGTTTGAGCAGGAGTCAGGCCCAGGCGAGACGCTTTATCGAGGAAGTTGAGTTGCTGTGCCAGAACCTGTACCTTGGATAGATTGGTGTCGGTTGTGGCATTGGTATTTGTGTAATAGGTAAAGTGTACGTCCTGGTTTTTGGAACGATCAAGCACCAAGAGGATATTCAAGCTGCCATTCTTTAGTTGTTTTTGCAGGCTGTTGAGCGCATTGGAAGTCTGGATGGTAATGGCAAATGGAGGTTTCCCGGAAGTATTTTGTACTGCTGTATTCGTTCCTGTGGCTTGAGCTGTTGTTCCATTGAGCGTTGTACTGATATAGCGAGCCAGCGTATCACCGTTCAATCCCCCAATGGAGCCCGCGTTATTCACCACCACTATTTTTGTTTGTGTATTTGATTTTGAGGCAAAGTACTGAATAATCGTAGGGACGCAGGCACCAATGATCACCAGCACCAGGATGACGATGGTACTGATGATAAAACTGCGCTGGGTCACACGGTTCTTGTACTCTCGTCCGATGATCAAGCCAATATTGCGCAGGGTGTTCTGATTAGCAGCACCGCCTGAACTGACCGCAACAGCCCTCTGCTCCTGATCTTGAAGTTCTTTTTCTGGAGTTACCACAGTATTCTTTGGCATCGTTTCGTTCCTCTTTCCTTCTGCTTTCTCGCGACCTGAGCGAAGCTAGCTGAGATAGCAGAGCTGGTGGCGTGGATTGCTGCCTCAGGCTGAAACAGCAGATGGAGCGTCTGGCAGTGCGGTAGTGCCTACGTGCTCAATAAAGATGTCGGTGAGCGATGGCTCGGTCAGTTCGAAGCGACTGATGATGCCACCATGGCGTAATGCTGCCTCAACGATCAGGTTGGGGTTGAGATTGGCCTGGATGTGCATCTCGATATAATCTTGCCTACGTTTGGTGACCTGCACACCCTCGAGGGTATCCAGCCAGGTGGCATCGGGGTCGTTCTCGAGCTTCAGATGTACCAGGTTGCGCCCATGCTGGCGTTTGACCTCACGCACGTTGCCTTGCACGATGGACTGCCCTTTGTTGATGATCACGATGTCCTGGCACAATTCCTCGGCCTGCTCCAACTGATGCGTCGAGAAGATGATGGTCTTGCCGCGACGGTGCATCTCTAAGAATGCCTCTTTCAGCACATTGGCGTTGACCGGGTCCAGGCCACTGAACGGCTCATCCATGATCAGGATTACCGGGTCGTGCAGGATAGTGGCGAGAAATTGTACTTTCTGCTGGTTCCCCTTGGAAAGTTCTTCAATCTTCCTTTTGCGATTGGCATTGATCTGAAAACGCTCAAGCCATTCGTCCAGTTCTTGCTGGGCAGCCTGCTTCGATAAACCGTTCAGCCGGGCCAGGAAGAGCAGCTGTTCATCGACTCGCATCTTGGGGTAGAGTCCCCGCTCTTCTGGCAGATAGCCCCAGTTCCGGCGAGGCACCTTGCTTACATCGTTGCCATTCCAGGTGATACGGCCGCTATCAGGACGAATAATGTCGAGAATCATGCGCATGGTGGTCGTTTTTCCCGCGCCGTTTGCTCCCAGGAAGCCGAAAATAGCTCCCTCTTGCACTTCCATGGACAGGTCTTTGATGGCCTGGAATTGAGCAAATGACTTATTGATATGTTCAACTATAAGTCCCATTGCTAAGGCTCCTTGATTTGTCTAAGAAGCTACCTGCGCTCCTCAGGGTCGACAGGGTGAATCCAGAAATCAATGCTCATCCAGAAGCTTTTTGCGTGGCGGAAGAAGAGGAAGGGCAATATAAAAGGCATTGGCAGGCCAATGGCTATCAGTAAAGTAATTGGTTGCTGGTTGAGGGCAAGCCAGGTGGCTAATGGCACGACCACGATTGCTATCAAGAGCTCGGTCACGACGAGATTGAGTGCTATCGCTCCTGTCCAATAGCCGGGTTCACGCTCGAAAAGCCAGCCGCAGACCGAGCATTTTTCGTACATAGTGTAGCCTCGGCGAAAAAGTTTCCCTTTGCCGCAGTTGGGGCAGCGCAAGAATAAAGCGCGTATCTGACCGGTAACGAAACTATTCAACTTTTCTCCCATTAAAATTCTTGTGGCAAAGGGATTGCTCCCTATACTTCCATGCCCCTGTTGACCTCTTAATTATACATCAAAAAGCCTCTATTCGGGTCTTCTTCAGGTCTTGTCTCTACACCAATGCTTTGCGCTGCTACCAAATCGGTATATATTGAAACTTTTGGATAGCAAGCAGCGTTTAGAAGAGGTATAACGGAGTAGCTCCTTCTTGAAGTCTGCGAACGGGACGCCGAGACACTAGAATGTCAGATGTTTTACTACGTTTTGAAAGGCAGGTTCCTAATGGCTCAGTTAGCCACCCGCGTGTCGTCCAATCGTATCTTTACCTGGCTCAGATCATTGCTGCTTTCCGATACACCCAAAACGCTCTTCATCACCAACCCACGTGTGCGCATCTTCCTGCTCTCATTCGCCATGCTCTTCTTCGAGCTGCTCTGCATCCGCTGGATACCATCCTACGTGCGCTTCCTGAGCTATTTCAATAACTTCGTCCTGCTCGCCTCATTCCTGGGCATCGGTCTGGGCATGCTTACAGCACGTCGCAAACGTTTCTGGTTTCCACCCTTCCCGCTCATGGTGCTTCTACTGGCCATCATTGTCATGTGGAACAAGTTCGACCTGCACATCAGTTCGACCGAAGTGCTTTATTACGGTGCAGGTGA
>CATPCK010000892.1 GCA_955652655.1 uncultured Ktedonobacteraceae bacterium
AAGGGGATACCAAGTACCTCGGCCGCCTCCTGTTCATAGAAGAGATGCACGGTGGTCCAACATGTACCGAGGCCACGCTCGCGGGCTGCCAGCATGAAGCTCCAGACGGCAGGTAGGATGGAGCCCCAGATACCGGCCTGCTCCACGGGTGAAAGACCATCGACCCTGCCCCAGACACAGGGTATCAGGAGGACAGGCGCTTCGTGCATATGGTCCGCCAGGTATTCCGATGAACTCTGCACCTTCTTCAGCGTTTCCAGCCGCTCTCGAGTAAGCCTGCTGCTCGCCTTGATTGCGCTCTCCGCGGTAACCTGTTGCCGGTAGAGGGTAAATCCTTTGCGGTAGATCTCTCCCAGGGCTTTGCGTTGCTGCTCATCGGTCACAACCACAAAGTGCCACAACTGGCGGTTGCCCCCGGTGGGCGCCTGTACGGCAAGTTCCAGGCATTGCTGGATGAGCTCGGTTTCTACAGGTCGTGAGAAATCAAGGCGTTTGCGCACTGAGCGTGTTGTGGAAAGCAGCTCGTCTGGTGTTAGATCAAGTAGCGGCATGGAACACTTCTCCTTTAATCATTCAACAGTAAAGATAGCGAGGGAGCAGGCACTTCGTGCGTATCGGAAATGCTGATCACCGCGGTGCCGACGGAGAAAAACTCGATGACATGTGAACCCCAGCCATGGCTGCGTTCATGAATCTGCGCGCCAACTACACCCTGTGCTCCTAGGCTGATAGCCTCGGCCTGCATGCGTTCCATGGCCAGCTCACGGGCATCGTAGAGGGCCTGTGTATAATTAGACATTTCTACGTTCTGTCCTACTTGCTTGAACCACTGCCCCATGCCCTGGCGGGCGACATGGTAGACGCAGTTGCCCATGACCATACCCACCGGGCGGTAACCGGTGCGCAGCAATGTCCAGAAATCCTGGCCGGAGAGGTCAGAGGTGAATGGTAGGCCACGTACGTTGCGATAGGATTGGCCGTTACGCGCGCGAATAGCTGTGCCGATGGCGACAAACTCTGCGAGAGATTCACCCCACTCGTGGCGTGTGACTTCCAGGCGCACGCCAACAATACCGTCAGCACCGAGGGCGTTGGCCTCCTCCTCCATACGTGCCATGGCCAGTTCACGGGCGTGATACATAGCCTGAGTCAGGACATTCATCTCCTGGTTCTGGTTCCACGCGGCCATTTGATAACCAATGTGATAGATCGAGCTGCCGACCACCAGGCCGACCGGGTCGAAACCAGCCTCACGGACCAGCAGAAACTCATTGACGCTGAGATCGCTGGTGAAGAGCGACTTGTGAGTGGCATCGCCGCGCATGATATTGAGGCGTTCGATAGCATGATTTGGCAGATCACTGCCTTGCTGTGGGGGTATTTGCCTGGACATAATGATAACTCCTTTTATCGATTAACCTTTTATAGTGAGTTCGCTTGTCTCGCCATGTCGTCCCGGGCGCAAGTCGGTAAAGGTAAGGGTTGGTTGTGGCGACGGTATGACATGGTCTTTTCGCAGCGCGGTAATGGCGGTACCGATGGCTGAAAACTGGACAGAAAAGTCCAGGTACTTTGTCTCATTGCTCTCTTGCTCTATGAGCCTTCGATTGCTATGGATATGCATTCCAACCACACCAATAGCATTGAGGCGTTGTGACATGTTCAAGAGCCGATCCATTGCCAGGCTGCGAGCAGTATAAAGCCCCTGAGAAAAAGGCACGATCTCCTGGTTGGTCCAACCACCGCCAAACCAACTGTTCAACTGCCGGGTTGCTTGACTGCCCAGAGAGACATAGTAGGAGCAGAAACCTGTCACTACTCCATCGGGATAATATCCCGCTTGCAATAACGTCCAGAACTCCTGGCCTGAGAGGTCGCTGAGAAAGGGACGCGGCGGGAGTGGCGTGTCCTTGAGTCGAATGGCGGTGCCAATGGCTGTATATTCGAGCAAATTCTGGCCCCACTCGTAGTCTCTTGTGTTCAAACGCACGCCGATGACCCCGTGGGCCCGTAGGAGAGCCGCCTCCTGTTCTAGCCTACCAAGAGCAAGCTGCGCGGCGTGCTGATGGGCGTTCGATACATTGGTCAACTCATATGCCCTGGTGTTCCAGGAATAGGTGCGGGTAAATTGCCAGCCAACTTGATAGATTGAGCTCCCCATGACCTGGCTGAGAGCGGTGTATCCCTGGTTGCGTGCCAGCGAAAACTCATTAACGCTCAGATCACTGGTGAAGAGTGGGTGACCCGCCTGCACCTCTTCGCTTAATCTTCGCTGGGCCTGAATAGGGAGACCACCGGCCTCCAGCGAACGCTGGCTGGCCTCCGCATCTTGCTGGGCCTGTCTTCTGCGCTGTTCATCCTCTGGTGAGGACCGTTTCCAAATAGGCATGTTAGATCGTCTCCTCTGGTAAAACCAGCTGCTGGGCTAACTATTGGAGCAAAAAGCGCTCAAGGGAGTCGCGAGCCTGAGCACTATGGGCCGCCTCTTCCGCTAAGGCGCTGGCAAGCTCATTAATCCATTGTTCCACCGGTATCGGCTCTGTTTTGAGCACAATGCCCCGCACTACTTTCGCGCGCTGTGTCACAATGGGCCCCTGTTTCTCCCTGCCAATATGGTATTGATAATCGCCTATCACTACAGTGATTGCTTTGACGGGATGCTCACGCGAAAAAATGCTGCTGTGGCGCATTACCGTCGTCTGGTTGGGTAGCGAGCCTGATAACTTGGTGGCCAGCGCTTCCAGAAACGCTTTGTTGTCGGTGCTATCTGCACGTAGCGATGCGGCGAGCATTTCCATTTGCAGCGGTTCTTGTAATGGCTCGCCTGGTAGGTTTTCCATTCATCGCTCCTTCCTGATTAAAAGATTGATCTTTTGGGGTCCCCACAATCTCTACGTTTATGTTATCATAGATTTATAAACGTAGTGGTATAATCATATACAAAACAGGAAAATGAAGCAACCTGGAAATAAGGTACTCTTGATCAGGAGGGACAGCGATGGGTTTTTTCTCACGCCTCGCAAACATTTTTCGCATCCGCGCCAACGCGGCACTGGACAAGGTTGAAAACCCTGGCCAGGTAATGGATTACTCGTATAGTAAGCAGCTTGAGCAACTGCAAAACCTCAAACGCTCGATCGCTGATGTTGTGACCAACGAGAAGCGCCTCGAGATGCAGCAGAACCAGATACAGCAGAAGATCGACACACTTGACCAGCAGGCAATGCAGGCCTTACAGGCCAACCGGGAGGACCTGGCTCGCATGGCCCTGCAACGGAAAGAAACGCTGCTGGTGCAGATCAATGGGTACGAACAACAACTTGCCCAACTCCACGCTCAAGAGGAGAAGCTGATTTCTATGGAACGCACCATCTCGGCTCGTGTTGAGACCTTCCGCACGCAGAAAGAGATGGTGAAAGCACAATATAACGCGGCGCAGGCCCAGGTGAAAATCAATGAGCAGGTGACAGGTATCTCGCAAGAAATGAACGAGATGAACCTGGCTATGCAGCGCGCGCAGGACAAGGTTCTCACGATGCAGGCCCGCGCCAACGCGATGGACACGCTCATCGAAGAGGGCACACTGGGTGACCAGGGTTTGCTGGGAGCAGGTTCAGGCGATCCGCTCGAACGCGAACTGCGGCAGATTTCTGCCCAACAGAACGTGGATGATCAGTTGCAGGCCATGAAACAACAAATGCAACTGGGCGGCTCCGATGCTCAACAGCGACGGATCGAAGGGCCTTCTTCACATTGACCTGATCCTTCAAGACAGGATATACAAAACCAATTGGTGGATTTCACGATACGACTTGCCAGAAGAACGTTGTTTGGACCATCGATTGGTTTGTTGTTTCCCTGCTTTCTAAAACATAGTAAAACGTGTGTAACTATGCTTCAGTACTTGCTTCACCGCCTAACAGTTTCACCTGACAGGTCAGGCCAGCGCTCTCAGCTCCACAAGCGTATTTGCGTGCCGACGAAGCCACTACCGGCACGCCTGTTGCTCATGCAACAGGTTTCCACGTGCTTGCATTGTAGACCATATGTGGTGTGCTGTCAACAAGGCTGAGAATGCTGGCAAAGAGGGTAGTGTCTGCTACATCCATATAGTTGCACATATTTTACGCCTTTTTCAACCACTGTTGTTTCCCTCCATAGATAGGACATGACATGCCAGCAGAGTATAGTTTTGAACGCTATTTGAATGTGCGCTCCGCTTATGGGGCGAGCTTTGCACCAGGTGGTAAGAGCTTGAGCTTCCTCACGGATATCACAGGGGTAGCCGAGGTGTGGAGTGTGCCCATCAACGTGAATGCGCAACTGCCTACGTGGCCGACCCAGCTTACATTTCGAGGTGAGCGTAGTGCTGAAGCGAGTTTCTCGCCGGTAGAGGATAGCTTGCTGCTCAGCGGAGATGTAGGTGGCAGCGAACTAACACAGTTGTTCACCCTCAAGGGGGATGGTTCCACATTGAAAGAGATCACCTACGAGCCTGAGGCAATTCATACATCCGCCGCGTGGACACCTGATGGAGCGCGCATAGCTTTTAGCAGTAACGAGCGTGACCGCCGCTATTTTGATGTCTATGAGTATGCGCTGGAGCATGGCACTACCAGGCAATTACTGCATCACGATGGCAACAATTATGTGGGCAGGTATGCACCTGACGGGCAGCAAGTGTTGGTGAGCCGCTTTGAAACGAACATGCGCAATCGACTATTGCTGATCAATACGATTACTGGCGAGACACGCGCTCTGACTCCAGAGGTCGTGGAGGGGTCGGCATTACATGCTTTCGCGGCATGGTCAGCGGATAAACGCGGGCTGTACTTGCTCAGCAATCGTGATCGCCAGTTTCTCTCGCTGGCGTGGCTCGATCTCGCAACAAATGAACTGAGCTATTTACGGGACGACAACTGGGATGCTGAATGCTTAGCTCTAACCGACGATGGCAGGCGTATGGCGCTGGTAACGAATGAGGATGGGTACTCTCGCCTGGAACTCTTCGATGTTTCAACGGGTTGGGATACCAGGCAAACGCTGGCGGCACCACGCGCGGCTTTGCCGCAAGGGGTGCTGAGGGAGATAAGCTGGTCGAGAGATGGCAGCCGCCTGGCGTTTACCATCGATAGGGCAGATGACGCCTCCGATGTGTGGGTGTGGGATGTAGAGAAACGTGTGCTCTGGCGCGCGACACGTAGCGCACTGGGCGGTATTCCTCAAACGGCCTTTGTTGCACCGTCGCTCGTGCGCTATCCAACGTTTGATGGCCGCGAGATACCTGCTTTTCTCTACCTCCCGCGCAATACTGAGCCACGAGGGCTCCCAGTTGTGGTATATGTACATGGTGGCCCAGAAGGTCAATCGCGGCCGATCTTCAACCCGGTCATGCAGTACCTTGTCGCCAGCGGGTACGCGGTATTTGTCCCGAATGTGCGTGGGAGTACGGGCTACGGTTATGAGTACCAGAGCCTGGATGATGTCCGCCTGCGCATGGACTCGGTGAAGGATTTGCAATATGCGGTCTTCTACCTGCGAGAAAGCGGTATCGCTGATGCGCGCCGTATTGCCGTAATGGGAGGCAGCTACGGAGGATTCATGGTATTATCCGCGCTGACGACCTACCCAGAGCTATGGGCAGCAGGGGTTGATATCGTTGGGGTTGCCAATTTCGTGACGTTCCTGGAGAACACGGGTCCCTGGCGGCGCAAACTGCGCGAGTCCGAATACGGCAGCCTGGAGCATGACCGCGAATTTCTGGAGCAGATATCTCCTATTCGTTCCGTGGATCGGATTGCCGCGCCGCTTTTTGTTGTGCATGGCGCCAACGATCCGCGCGTGCCTGTTGGTGAAGCTGAGCAGATCGTCGCTGCCCTGAAGGCGCGAGATGTGCCGGTAGAGTACCTGCGCTTCGCTGACGAGGGTCATGGGCTGGTGAAGCGCGCAAATCGTCTTGTTGCCTATCCTGCTATTGCGCGCTTCCTGGATACTTATGTGAGGGATAGAGTATTTGATGGTTAGGGATATGGTGGGGGGCAAGCTCCATAGGTGCGAATGTAAGGTGGGAGGCCAGCGTGGGGCGAGGAACAGGGCAGGGGCAAGCCCTATAGGTGCGAATGGGAGATAGGAGGTCAGCATGGGACGAGGAACAGGGCAGGGGCAAGCCCTGCCCCTACATGTCAGGGGTTTCGCTTTCGTTGGTGCGTATGGGGGCGATGCGATTGCGTCCCGAGACAGGTTACGCTATGACGATGTGGTCCACACCAGAGCATTTGTATAGATTACAGTTGTTGGACCGCTTACATCCTCAGCGAACAAGCCAATTCCGCCCTTGCTAAAGGTTTTGCCTGTCAAATTCGCATTCGTCGCGCTGTCAATATTTTTCCCGTTCACGTACATATTGACAGTATCTCCCTGTATAGTTACAGCTATCACATTCTGCTGGTTCGACCCCTGTTTGATTGCTGAGCTTGAATGGTTGGTGGAGTAGAGGCTTTTCCACTGACTCCCAACTTGTTGACTAAGATCGTATGTCCCATTCTGGCAAACTTCAAAGATGATGTAGTTTTGATTATCAGCGCGCCTGAAATTCAGGCCACCACAATCGCCTTGTGTAATGGACATTGTCACCTGGTAGGCAATTTCGCCGAACTGCCCTGATTTGTAACAGTTCTGAATAGAAGCTGCCTGAGCAACACTGATCTGTAATCCTGCCGAGGAAAATTGGCAGGAAGAACTTGAGGACCAGTCGGAGTTATCGCTGGTTAACGAATCATTTGATGCTAGAACCGTAAACGGTGGGTAGTGAGAGGTGGCAATGGCTGTGGCCGTCAAATTGACGCTTGCGAAAGCCGTGGTCGTCGCGTTCTGCTGGGTCAGAGCCGTAGCCGTCGCGTGGCTATTATTCTGGGCAACCTGGTTGGTGTGATAGATGAAGAAGCTGCCCACGCCGGCCAGGATGATGACAAGCGCGATCACGGCCAGCACGATAGCACGCACAGGCGATCTTTTCTGCTGCTGGGGTGGCGGCGTGTAGGGTTGCTGCTGTACTGATGATTGCAATGGCATATAATTCGATGGCTGCGGCGGATTAACCGGCCGTTGGCCAGATTGCCCATAGGATGAGGGAATATAAACCGGCAATTGGGTTTCTGAGACATACGGTGATTGAGGCGGTGTATACGACGGCTGCTGGCCGGGATACGGTGGGCGCGACGAAGTGAGAGAGGGTGTTTGCGCGGGAGCCTTCTCCTGATAGTCCAGCTGGTTGCCATAAATGATGTTGTCCATACCATAGCCGGTATTACCCGCGAAGTTGGGCGTAGCACCAGGGTTGACCAATGGCGGAGGGGTTGCTCGCACCGTCGAGCCGTCTGAAGTCGCAAATCCTTGTGGAGCGGTGCTTACTTCAAAGGCGAACTTCGTTTCTCCAATACGAATAGTGTCTCTCGACTGGAGCGGGCGCGGTACCCCGCTGTAGATCTGCTGTTCATTCACAAACGTCCCATTCGTGCTGCCCAGGTCAACTAGATTGTATTGTTGCCCTTCCGGTCGAATCTCGGCATGATGGGATGAAGCTCTCGGATCGTTTAACACGATCATGTTGTCAGGCGCGCGTCCAATGGTCACTTTCGTTGGTCCTATCACAGTGCGACCAAGAGGGCCAATCAATACGGCTTCCATGCTGGATACCTCCGAAGTTTTTCTGGGTTCGGCTACGACGACAGCAACAAGCGGCCTCTGTACTGCCTGTTCCAAGGCATTGGCGAAGGCTTCGATGTGCCCGAAACGCCGCTGTGGGTAGGGGGATACGGGGTGAAAGATACTAACGTCTTGCTACATGTTGCAAAAGAACTACACTATTATAGAACTACAAATGCATGCCTATACTAGAGATATCTTTCTAAAGAAGAATCCAAAAGGTCCAGGGAATAATCTCAAGGAAAGTTTAGCATAGATTCTTGAGGTTGTCTATAC
>CATPCK010000893.1 GCA_955652655.1 uncultured Ktedonobacteraceae bacterium
AACAAAGCAGACTGTGGCCTGTATCGGCAGTGCGATTACAGAAAAGCACATTCAACAACTGAAAAAACTAACCAGGCAGGTGACACTGGCCCTTGACCCGGATGCCGCCGGTGCGAGCGCTACCGAACATGGCATCCAGGAAGCTTTAAAGACCTTTGATCGAACCATCGTTCCAGTTCCACTGGCAGCAGCCAATCACGTCGCGGGAAGGCGCAAGTCATATGAAGCGCGCGGCATGATACGTCTGGAAGAGCAGGTAGATGCGGAGATCAACGTTCTGCAGCTGCCAGCAGGGGAAGATCCGGACGAGGTGATCAGGGCGAACCCATCACTGTGGGACTATGCCGTGTCTCATCCGGTCCCGCTCGTGGATTACTACTTTAAGGTAAAAACAGCAGACCTCAATCTACGAGAGCCATCCGGTAAGACCGAGGCGGCCAAACGCCTGCTGCCGGTTATAGGCATGATCAGCGACCGCGTCAAAAGAGATGCCTATATGCGGAAACTGTCTGGTATGATCAGCATCGATGAGCGTACTCTCTATGACGAGTTGCAGCTCGTCCTGAAGGGGCAGAAAACAACTGGCGTGATTGCACAATTTTCAGCGCCTATGGGACAGCAGCAGGTGGCAAGGAGAAAAGTCGAGGAGCCCCAGGCTAGTATGGCGGGTGCGGTGGAGGAGAAGCCGCAGGTCGCGTCGGGACTTGACAAAAGGAAGAGCAATACGTTACAATTAGAGGACTACCTGATTGGGCTACTCTTGCACAACCCTGGGTTGAGTCAGTATGTTTGTGGTATAATAAATGATGGTGACTTTGCTGGGACTGACACGCGAGAGTTGTACCACATTCTCAACTCTATTTTTCAACGTGGCTCTTCCTCCTTACTTAAACCCTTAGAACAGTTGTTGCCTTCTGCGTTGCTGATGACAGTTATGAGGGCGCGGAAACGTTTTGAGTCCGGTACTCCTTTAGATGGGGCAGGACAGATAAAATTTGCTGTCCAGTGTGCTACTCGGCTCAAACGAACACGATTGGTACAATTGAATAAAGAATTACAGTATGTTCTGCGTGAAGCACAAGATACTGGCGATGTTGCAGCGGTGCAACAACTGCAAAGGCAGCTGCTGGCAATTCATCAGCAGTTGCGCACAATTGATTCGGCAACGCATTTGCAGGGGTGATGTAATCCTTCGCGTTCGATGTGTGTCGTTTTGGTTGGTTATATTCTATAACGGCAAGTAAGCAAGTAAGCGAGTAGTGGAATCATCTTTACCACAATGGATCAGGAAACGGGATTAATTAATTTTATTCGTTACGTTTTTCATTCTGGGCCTGTTTTCTGAAGGGGGGATGCCAAAATGGTGAATAGGGAACAAGAAGTGATTGATCGGGTACAAATTGAAAGTGTTGTAAACACGGAACCTCTGAGAGAGGTGTTCAGCATTGAGCCTTATGATGAGTCTTTAATGCGTGGTACGGAAAATGTCTTTGATATCGATACTATAGGTCATCAAGCTCAAACTACCGCGAGCGGTAGTCTTGCCGCTCCCGTCGATGAGCAAGAGTCGTTTGACCTGTTCTCTAAACTGCAGGACGAAGAGTCTATGGACGCCCTGGATTCAACAAAAGAGCCACCAGCAGACTGGGAGCCTGGCCCGGAAGATGAGGTAGATATCATGGCTAATGCGAAGTGGGATGATCTGCACGATGGCTTCGGAATCGTGGTTGCTGACCTTGAAAGTAGCCTGGACGATCCTGTGCGGATGTATCTCCGCGAGATTGGCCGTGTCCCTTTGCTTTCAGCCGAGGAAGAAGTACGTTTGGCGCAACGCATGGAGCGCGGCAAGATCGAGCTTTCGAAGGCTGTTCCAAATCGCCGCTACATTGATGACGGTGATGAAGCACAGCGTCGCTTGACTGAAGCAAACTTGCGCCTGGTAGTGAGTGTTGCAAAAAAGTATATTGGTCGTGGTATGAGCCTGCTGGACCTGATCCAGGAGGGAAATATCGGCCTGATTCGTGCTGTCGAGAAATTCGACTACACGAAGGGCTACAAGTTTAGCACGTATGCAACCTGGTGGATTCGCCAGGCTATCACTCGCGCGATTGCCGACCAGG
Organism: uncultured Ktedonobacteraceae bacterium; assembly: GCA_955652655.1. GTDB lineage: Bacteria > Chloroflexota > Ktedonobacteria > Ktedonobacterales > Ktedonobacteraceae > UBA11361. Next base: position 2,121 of record CATPCK010000893.1, read on the forward strand.
CGCGCACGATTCGTATCCCTGTCCACATGGTGGAGACGATCAACCGCCTGATCCGCATCAGTCGTCGTCTGCTCCAGGACCTTGGACGCGAACCCACGTCCGAAGAGATCGCTGAACAGATGGAGATTAGCGCGGAAAAGGTCCGCGAGATCATCAAGGTCAGCCAGGAGCCTGTCAGCCTGGAGACCCCCATCGGTGAAGAGGACGATAGTCACCTGGGCGACTTTATCGAGGATCACACTGCGCTGGCACCCGCCGACGCAGCCAGCCATCAACTGCTCAAAGAGCAGGTGGAGGATGTTCTCGATAGCTTGACCGAGCGCGAGCGCAAGGTGCTCCAGTTGCGTTTCGGCCTTGACGATGGCCGCAGCCGCACCCTGGAAGAGGTTGGCAAAGAGTTTCACGTCACCCGTGAACGTATTCGCCAGATCGAGGCCAAGGCTCTGCGCAAGTTGCGTCACCCAAGCCGCAGCCGCAAGTTGAAGGACTACCTGGACTAGCAGTAATAGGGCCCCTCAAGGCCCCACCCCAGGACGACCGCAAGGGGCGATCCCTTGCGGTCTTTATTTCATCCCACATTTCGCATCTAACGCACCATTATACAATCGAGCCGGGAAGACCCGTCCCCCTTTAAGGGACGGGATGAAAGGCGAGTCCTTGTTTCAGGTGGATAGGGTGGGGATACTGTTTGACACTTTACGGCGTAGTATGCTCTACTGTAAACATGCAACAGAAGAA
>CATPCK010000894.1 GCA_955652655.1 uncultured Ktedonobacteraceae bacterium
ATCCCATCCAGCTTGTAGGATTGCTTCTGGAGTAACGAGACCTTCCTTAACAAATTCAATATAGGCGCGTTTTGCCACTTCCTGCTGGACCGGTTTACCAAATAGCAAACACGCCAGGAACCATTTGAAATATGCTGTTTCTTGTTTTGAGGAAAGATATATGCCCAATTCATGGGCATATATCTTCTTCTCTTTCATAGGTATCCTCCCTATTGCTCACCCACTGGCGCCTCTGCCGCTGGTACCCACAAAATCAGTTGAGAGAAACAGTTTCATACCAATACCTTGCGTATGGTTGCGGCCAGCTTGTCCAGGTCAAAAGGCTTCTCCAGGAATTCAACACCCTTCTCCAGGACAAAATCTTGACCAAGCTGATTGGCTCGATAGCCACTGACAAACAGAAATCTCACGGTTGGACTCAAACGACGAATGTGTTCGTACAATTCCCTCCCCTTCATCTTTGGCATCATTAGATCAGCAATCACCAGCGCAATGGATGCCGCGTGTTGTTCGAACAGCGTGAGGCCCTCTTCACCATCATTCGCCATGATCACTGTATAGCCATATTCCCGCAGTACCGCCTCCATGAGCTCGCGCACATCGGGATCATCCTCCACCACCAGAATTGTTTCTTTTCCCCCCTGGATGGCGTGCACTTCTTCGGTCTCTGCCTGGACTGCTACACTATCTACTGCCGGAAAATAGATATTGAACGTGGTGCCCTTGCCCATTTCGCTATCCACGGCAAGGAATCCGTTATGTTGCGCAATGATGCCATGCACCATCGACAGACCTAATCCAGTTCCTGTGCCCGGTTCTTTCGTCGTAAAGAATGGCTCGAACATCCGCTCCCGTACCTGCTCATCCATCCCCACCCCTGTATCAGCAATCGTGAGCAGGACATACAATCCCGGTTGTACACCTGCATACGCTCCAGCGCCTCTCTCGTCCAGCAGGACATTCTGCGTCTTGATCAGGATTTTGCCTCCATTGGGCATCGCGTCACGCGCATTGATGCATAGGTTCATCACTACCTGCTCGATCTGGATTGCGTCGGCAGTGACGCTCTTTAACGCAGGGTCAGGAGCAAACTCAAGGTCGATGTCTTCCGGCAGAATCTTGCTAAGAAAGTCCAGCAGGTGAGCTATCATCACGTTCAAATTGATGTCGCTGGGTTCAAACGTTTGTTGACGCGAGAACGCGAGGAGTTGGCGTGTCATTGTAGTGGCTCGTTTCGCAGTCTCACGAATATGATTGAGGTGCTCATACAGCGGATCGCCCTGATTTACCAGGGACAAACCTAGCTGAGCATAGCCGGTAATGCCGGTCAGCAAATTGTTGAAATCATGAGCGATGCCGCCCACCAGCAAGCCCAGGCTTTCCATCTTCTGTGTCTGCCGAACTTGTTCCTCAAGCCCTTTTCGCTCTTTGCGCAGCCTGGCTTTTTCCAGGCTTTCCTTTACTGCAAACGGGAGGCGCTGCAGATGCTTCTTCAGCACATAGTCGCTGAGGCCAGCCTTCATCCCTTCTGCGGCTATCTCCTCATTGCCCGTGTCGGTGACCATCACTACCGGCAGATCAGGAAAGCGCGCTCGCAGCTTCTTGAGCATGTCCAGGCCAGTGGTCCACTTCAGTCCATAATCCACAAGCACGATATCGAAGTCACCTTGAGCCATTGCCTCGTCAAAGTCTGCCTGCCGGCTGATCTCTACAAAAGTAGTATCACGAAATTCATCCCGCAATTTCCGTATAATCAGCTCCCGGTCATACGGGCTATCATCAATGATCAGAAAGCGCATGATGCACCTCAATTGCTGTATTCAGCTCAATCCAGAACGTACTTCCTTTCCCGGGGGATGATTTCAATCCCACACGTCCCCCCCTAAGCTCTATAGCTTTGCGCACCGTAGCAAGCCCCAACCCTATACCGGGATACTCTTCAATCCCATGTAATTGAACAAAAGGCGTAAAGAGACGAGATTGGTCCTCAAGCGCAATACCAATGCCGTTGTCCTGTATCTCGATGCGGCAAACTGCTCCTCGTGACTGAGCAGAAAGTATTACCTTTGGTTGAACTCCCGGAGCTACGAACTTGAACGCATTCGAGAGAAGATTGACCAGGGCCATCTTCAGCAAGATAGAGTTTGCCCGCACCACCGGTAGTCCTTCGGAAAGAATGACCTGGGCGTTGCTGCTGTGAATCTCTTGCTGCAAGGTACGCAGGCAGCTTTCGCTGATCAGTTTCAGATCCACATCCTGAAGCTGGATCTCGTCGCGTCCAAGTCGGGAGAAGTCAATGAGCGCATCGATCAACTCCCGCATGTGCCCGGTTGCCATCTGTATCGTTGCGAGGTAGTGCTTGCCTTTTCCGCTGAGAGAGGCTGCCTCATCCTCAGAGAGCGCCTCGGCAAAGCCCGCGATTGCTCGCAAGGGCGCACGCAAATCGTGCGTCATGGCATGAAAGAACGACGCCAGGTCTTCGTTGCGAAGTTTGAGTTCCAACGAGAATCGCCGCGCTCGCAAAAGGATCTCCACGCGAGCCTGCAGTTCCACCTTCTCAATAGGAGCCAGGATAAGCTCATCGGTGGTTTGCCAGAGATGGCGAGTGACCATGTCCACATCTTTGCGAGAAGTAATAAGCACAAACGGCAGGAATACTGGCTGCTCGGTCGCTTTCCTTGCCTGCACCTGTTTCCAGACCCGGTCCAACGTCGGGCCATCCACAAGGCACAGATCAAAGGGCGTATTCAGGCTCTGCTCGCCACCGGGCAGTACCACCTCGTAGCGCATTTCAAGCCACGCTGCCAGCAGGTCGCGGTTCTTCTTGTTCTCTAATAGGAGCAGAATACGGCTCATTCATTCCTGTTCTTCCAGCATGCTCTTAATAAGTCCCATCAGTTCCTGTACTGCCAGCGGCTTGATCATCACTCCCTTGGCTCCATGAGAGAGGCTGGCCTGCTGAATCGCCGCACTCTGCCTGGGAGAGACGACCAAAAAAGGCTTTTTCCTGCTGCGCAGTTGTTCACAGCGCTGCCAGATGCTCTGGTCAAAGCCTGTGATGTCTACCAGCGCCACTCCCACAGCGTTTTCCTCGGCGAGAGCCTGGTCGAACTCCTCAAGACTACTGGCAGTAGAAAGAGCATATCCTCCTTTTCCGAGGAATTCGGCCAGCAGTTCCAGGTTGCGCTGATTCCGGTTGACCAGCAAGATTGCTGCTTTATTCTTCATGGTATTAACGCTCCCTTGTTGGTTGGTCGATCATCTCCACCTTGCCGGTCAAAATACCACGCAGTTCCGTCAGCGGTCGACCTACTTTGATACCGTAGCGTGTTACTTCGATCTCACGCACAGTTTTCTCAAAGCTTGAAAGTCGTTTCTTCAGCACTCCGATAGCCTTGCGCAGCTCACCCTGCAGCTCAAGATAGCGCAGGAACACAATATTGTCCGCCAGGTAACTGATGCCCACCTCGGTCACCCTGAACTCACCAGTGATCGCTTCCACCTCGTTGATCAAGAGCACGGCAATGCCCATGTTCTGCAAGTACTTGCAGAGAGCGTGGAGGTGAGTCACCAGGTCTCCACCTCCCAAGGAGAGACGGTAGCCGGAGACGCTGTCGATCATCACAATGGAGGCTTTCTGCTGCTCTACTTCGTGACGAACCATACTGGCGAACTGGTCTGGAGTGAAGTGCAAAGGCTCTATCTGCACAACCGAAAGCGTCCCGCGTTCCATCATCGTGCGGACAGGAATATTCACAGCCTCACAGCGACGCAGCAGCGTCTCTTGCCACTCCTCAAAGACGTAGACGACCGAACGCTCGCCCCTTCCTGCCGCCTCTTTCATAAACTGGAGTCCCAATGTGCTCTTGCCTACCCCGCTTGGGCCGGTAATGATACTGATCGTACCTCGTTCCAGTCCACCATGCAGCATTTCATCCAGTTCCGGCACACCGGAGGAGATAGACTCAGCCACAAACTCCTGTTTGTACATTTCGGGGAGCAGGCGCGGGAAGACCTGCATGCCTGTCGCTGTTAAGTGCATCGAGTGACGACCACTGCGGAAGTCCGATCCACGGAACTTGGACACACTGAGGATGCGTTCCTCGGGCGAAAAATCCAGGTGGATCACGCCATCGCTCATGAATTGGAGATCGTCATCGGGAGCCGATGCGCTGCCTTCGGAGGTGAAGAGCACAGTAGCCCCCTGCTCAATGAGAAAGCGCAAAAATGAGAGCACCTGCTTGCGGAACTGAAAGGCATCGGCTGAGAGGAAGCGGAACTGCGTCATTGCATCCAGGAAAACCCGTTGGGGTTTGAGTGTTTCTACCCGCTCGATAATGCTCTGTGTGATCGGTTCCCGTTCCACCTCAGCAGGGGAGAAAATGTCATAGCTCTCCATGTGGGTGAAGAACTCGGGGTTTGGGCTCAGGTCGAGGAAGTTGATGTTGCTCAGATCAAAGCCAACAGCTCCCGCGTTCGCGCGGATTTCCGTTTCCGACTCTCCCAGTGAAATAAAAAGACAGCGTTCAGCGTTTGCGGCACCTGCCGCAAGAAAATGCATGCCAAGTGTGGTTTTGCCACATCCTGGCCCGCCGCGTAAGAGATATGCGCGTTGCGGGATCAATCCCCCGTACAGAACCTCGTCGAGTCCAGGAACCCCGGTCGACAAACGTTCAAACGATGTCTGCTTCTTACCATTCCGTTGGCTCACATCACTCCCACCTGCATGCGCGGGGGTCATGCTGCTCGATGGTGCTTTTCTCACAGTTGTCACAATGGTCTCCTCCTACTCGCTTCCTTAGTAGCTCATCTCAGCTCTGGTGACTCTAGCCGGGTCCACACCAATAGGTATTACTCCTTAGTGTAAGATATGTTGAGAGGCGCAATGAATATTGCGGGTGTAAAAAGCATACCTGATACTCGTTCAATTGACAAGCTTTTCGACCATGAGCTAGCCATTTTTCTGCAAAAGGTGGCAGAAGAGCCAGTCAGAAAAAACAGGGGAATCAAATAGAACAAGCTTGTGGCAAGGATATACCTTTATATGTAAGTGCCTGGACATTTCGTCACAGGTACAAGGAAAAACGGGAGTTTTGTGGTATCAGTGAGAGATAGTTGAGATCAGGGCAACAGCACCATCGTTTTCAGCAAGTGCTCCAGCGTAGCAGCAGGATCAGTGCAGAGGCCCGAGTGGGCGGGCGAGGTCTGGATGATGGTGCTGCGGGGAGAGACGAGCCAGTGGAAGCGCTCAGATTGCGAGAGCTGACCGATGGTACCCGCTTCGGCGCTGCCGGCACACACTAGAGGGATAATGTCGAGGTGCCGCTGTACCATGTCGAGATCGATAGCAGGGTAGAGGACGGTGAGGCGCTGTATGTCCAGGTAGATAAGGGCATCCAGAAAACGGCGCGTGCGACAGAAAAGAATCACGCCGGCATTGATGTATTCACCGCGTTCGACACACGGCACAACGCGCACGATCGCGTAATCATAGGAGTTCAGCGCGGGCATGCAATGCCTCCTCCACAAAAATATGCGAAGCTGCTAAGCGGTCCAACAGGTAGGAGATATAGGCTGCGCGATGGGCCTCAGGGTCAACAAACAGCAGGTCGTCGTCGAGCCAGCTATCGGGAATCATGCTGATGATATCCTCTATCACTGCTGGCGTTAAACGTGCTTTAAGCAATGTGTCAGCCTCAGCAAGCTCGCTGGCAACTGCTAGTAGCACATGCTGCTTAATGGGCGCAAAGGGTGTTCTGCTACGTTCCATGTAGTCTGTTGCCATGTGATGGAAGTAGAGCGAGGCGCCATGATCGATGAGCATGAGGCGCTTGTGCCAGAATAGCATATTGGTATTGCGCGGCGTGCGGTCGACATTGGTAACATATGCATCAAACCAGACAATCAATGAGGCAAGTAGTGGGTCGAGGGTGCGCGCGTCAAGCGCATCGAAAGCAAGCGCACCAGGAAGATAGTCAAGGGCCAGGTTAAGGCCTGTGCTGGCCTTAATCAGCGCCTGGATTTCAAAATCAGGCTCGGAGCGACCAAGCATGGAGTCCAGTTCGGCAAAGACGATTTCGGGTACGGGCAATCCCAGGGCGCGAGCAATTTCTCCCGCGACCAGTTCGGCAATCAGTGCCTTTGGTCCCTGACCCGCGCCACGAAATTTCAACACGTAGAGACCATCGTCATCTGCTTCGACAATGGCCGGCAGTGAGCCGCCCTCTCTCAGCGGTGTCACATAACGAGTGGCAGTAAGCGTTCTTAGCATGCCGCTATTCTAGCATAAACCACGGACAGATTATAGGCTATTATGCTTCTTACCTTTTTCATCTGGCTACCGGACCATCTCCCGGGCCGATCACGCAGATTGACACATGAATCCAAACCGTAGGTGCCGATTGATCGTGCACATAGCCGATTGATCGGCCCTCAGGGGATGGTCCAGTATCCGGAGTATTTTGTGAAAACTCATAACCGGCGGTAATAGGCATCAACCTCACGAAATGGAGTCGGTTACTCCGTAGGGGCGAGGGTGGATGAAGGGTGGTGGGGTGGCCTTTATGGTCGCCCGCGTCCTGTTCCACTGGCTCACATCTCTTCTGAAGACGGTTATTTTCATGCTGGGTGGTGTATCCGCGACATGAGTGTCTTGGAGGAAGACGATCCCATCCCCACCGACGGGCGACCATAAAGGCCCACCCAACCCCTCATCCACCACCCTCGCCCCTACGGATC
>CATPCK010000895.1 GCA_955652655.1 uncultured Ktedonobacteraceae bacterium
CAATATCCGCCTCGCCTGTCAGGTAGAGGTTCTAGGGGATGTGAACGTCGATACGCAGTGCGATTAAACAAGTGGACAAGAAAAGCACCTTTTTTTATTTGTAAGTCAAATGGCTCTCAGTGGCGCAGCCACTGAGAGCCATTTGACTTACAAAGGGATGTGTCTGTTCTCTCACCTGACGACGAAATAGAGCCGTATCGCCAGCTGATCATTCCAATACAGTTCCACCATGCCCTCGGCAGGTTGCATATATTTCTGGGTGGTATAACCCGTAATCGCGTTTGTTGCGACCTGTATTGGAGTAGGAGACTGGTAGAATGAACCATTGGTATACCATTTAATGGCCATGACGCCGGGTGACTTAGGGCGCTGTACACTATAGGTCAGGTAGATAGTCTGATTTACCTGGAAAACGTTGGCTGGTTGAGCTGACGCGTGGGAAATGGGATCGATGCGCGAGTTGGTTATGGCCGAGTTGATGATGCTATATGCTGGCCCAAAGTCAGGATTTGCTTTAGGGTCCGCCAGTACAGCTGTGGCTGCCGGTTTTGCGCTGGGTGGAGGCACAATACCATAGAGCTGTCTGATAGCTGCCAGTTTTCCACTCGTGTTGAGATAATAGCCGACCCCGGTACAAAGGAGCACGGCAACGATCAGTACACTCAATAATCCACTTATTGCGCGGTAGCGAGGAATAATGGCTCGTGGTTTGGTATACATTGGCGGAACATAAATGGCTCCGTCCTGACCGTCGCCTGGCAGTGCCGGAGACAGCGTCCCCGGCTGTTGCATAGGTATGAGCCCATTTCCTGCCTGCATCGTCATAAAAGGCGATTGAGGCTGGTAGGGGACGGGTAAAAGCGACAGTTGCTTCCCTTGCTGCTGTTGCTGAGGTTGAGTGGATGTTTGAGTCATAACGGGTGAAGCCTGGTTGTTCATCGCCAGGTTGCCCGTCGCTGGAGCGCCATTTCCCCACTGCATGGTTGTCCCAGGACTTCCAGCATTAGCAAGGAGGGGCGAAGGTGCGCCACATCGCGGACAGGGTGCTTCATTGTCTAACCTGGCTGAATTACAGAATGTGCAAAGCATCGTTGTTCATCCACCTTTGTTCGATGACAGCTATTCGTGTATTGTTTATTGGTATGAATTCACAGTAACACTGATTTACCGCTATGGTCAAATGTTGCACGAGACCATAGGGTAAAATGGCTATGCTCATAGTATTTAAATGTGTATCATTGTGCTCCTTTGAGCAATCATGTGTCTCTTTGCTTCCACTGGCACAAAGAAAGAATATTGGCTACAATAGTCACAAGGGCATACAAAACAAGATAAAGGAGTAACCTGCCACATGTGTTATGATGATAATGCTCGTCCTCCCCTGCCTCCAAGCGAGGCTGGCGCTGCCCAGGGAGAAGATATCGTACTCGAAGCAGCGGATGGGAATCGCTTTGCTGCCTACGCTGCTCAACCAGGAAAGCCAACCGGTGCGCAAATTCTCATATTTCCAGATGTGCGCGGCCTCCATCAATTCTACAAAGAGCTGGCCCTGCGCTTTGCCGAGATCGGTATCACCGCAGTGGCCATTGACTATTTTGGTCGCACCGCCGGCATTAGCTCGCGCGATGACTCATTTGAGTTCATGCCTCACGTGCAACAGATAAGGCTAGAGACATTCTTTGCTGATGTTGCAGCGGCTCTCGCCTATTTGCGTTCGGGTGAGGAGGCTCATCGATCCACCTTCACCGTCGGCTTTTGCATGGGTGGTACCCTCTCTTTCCTCAGCGGCACGCAAGATTTCGGATGGGCTGGCGTTATCGGCTTCTATGCCGGGATGACCAGGGATTTTGGCGGCAGGGGGACGTTATTGGAGCAGGCTCACAAGATCCGTTATCCTGCGCTTGGCCTGTTTGGCGGGGCTGATCAGGCTATTCCTGTCAGCGCCGTGCAGCACTTTGACGAGGCGCTGGATGAGATTGGCGTTGAACATGAGATTGTTATCTATCCTGGTGCTCCCCATAGCTTCTTTGACCGGCGCGCCGTCGAGTTTGCCGATGCTTCTACAGACGCGTGGCAGCATGTCCTGAGTTTTATTGCAGCTCACACCTGATGTAACGATCAGAGCGCGTACGATTTACTTTTTTACTATGGCAGAAACGCAAGAACAATGGTATAACAGGCAAGCAATTGAGCAGCTCGCCCAGCATATCCCCTTTGAACGGGATGCTGCCAGTAAATCCGAGCAGATAGAGATGCTCCGTGGACTCGTCATCCGGCATGGACGTTCAATGGACCCGGATTTGTTTGGTTTTGAGGCCCGCAACGAATTGATACGTCTTGGTCTATGGAGCCGCATCGGCCCGGAGCAAGAGACCTAGCTATGCCTTGCACCTACAATATCATGATTGCGAAACAGGGGAGATACTCGGCGTTCCCACCTTATTTTGTGCTATCATAGTCTTAACGACATTTGTCACTACGCTCAGCTTTTTTTGCTTAGGAGTAACAAAGGGGGCAACGATGCTCAGAGCACCATTGCCCCCTCACATTTCTTGCCCCTTCAACGCCCTGTAGAAGCCAGCTCAACGATTTACCTCATCGTCGGATGTGGTTCTTACATCATTTTTGACATCACGTTTCAACGAACCCCTGAGTACATCATCCACTTTGCCAGCCGCCTCGTGCTGGACGGATGGCAACACATGAGAGTACAAGTCCATGGTGATGGAGATGGAACTGTGACCGAGTATCTCTTGTACCACCTTTGGATGTATGCCCATTGCCAACATGATCGTCGCTGCACTATGCCGCAAATCGTGAAACCGCATGTGAGGTAGACCAGCTTGCTTTACCACCTTGTCTAACATGTGCCACAATTTCGCCAACTCAATGAAGTTGCCACGCGTATTAGGAAACACCAAGCCCAAATCTAACCAGCTATCACCAGCATCACGTCTCACTTGTTCTACGTAATCCCGATGTTCGCGCAGCACATCCACTACAGATGAAGGGAGCACGATAGTACGTCGACCTTTTTTTGTTTTCGGCTCATGCTCGACATACCCGCGCCCGTTCAACTTACTCACCGCATGACGAACGAACAGCTTTCCCACTTGAAAATCAACATCATCCCATCGCAAGGCCAGCAATTCACCGCGCCGCATACCTGTCGAGAGAGCTACCACAAGCAACGACCACACCTTATGCTGTTTCGCTGTCTCTATCAGATTACGAGCTTGCTCTATCGTCAGCACTTGAGCTTCATGATGACCTTCAGAAGGACGCGTCACC
>CATPCK010000896.1 GCA_955652655.1 uncultured Ktedonobacteraceae bacterium
CCACGGATCCTCCTCAGCCAGATTTGTCAGTGTATACTCAAACTGACGACGCACAGCATCGCTCGATTCACCCATTGCCACGCCGATGCGTCCTTCAAAAATCAGTTCTTCAGGCACTGAAGAAGACCAATTGCCAGCTTGTACGCGACCAATGCTGAGGGGATATGGCAATGACAGTTTTCCGAGTAAAGGGTGCTCTACCTCGCTATTCCTTTGCCGCTCCAGGTGTATAAGCGTTCGATGAATATCCAGGTACTTTTCTACGGCACTGACACCCTCGAGGCGCACACAGGCATGGGCTGATTTCCCAGGTACACGAACCGTGAAGGTGAGAGCTCCGGCGTGCGCAGGAATGAGATTCAACCGGGTTGGCTCACAAACAATGGCGGCATCCCCTCTATGACCCCGCAACAGGCTGGCAAAGGTGCCTATGCCGCCATCCTCTTCTCCAATCACACTCTGCACCATCAACGAGCCATTGATAGGAGCATATGAGTCTTTAATGGCTTTGACCGCAAAGAGCGCGGCCATCAACCCACCCTTCATGTCACAGGCCCCACGTCCATAAAGGCGGCCCTCCACGAGATCCGCTCCCCATGGATCGTGCTGCCAGTTAGCATGGTCTCCCCCCGGTACGACATCGATGTGACCGTTAAAGACCAGCCTTCTGCCAGATGCTTCACCAGCCTCTCTTCGCCAGGTAGCTACCAATCCCACTGCCCTGTCTTTGCTGCGGTCTATCTCCATCCCAGGAAATTGTGGATGTCTTTGAAGTTCCGCGACATCGATATCCCACAGGTCTACATCCAGGCCAAAATGTCGCATTTGTTGTGCCAGCCAGTTTTGTGCCGTGGCTTCCTGGCCGGTCACGCTTGGAATCCGCACAAGGTCGCGAAAAGCCTTGATCAGCCCTTGCTCATCCAAAGCGGCAAGAGCCTTTTGCTCGATAGTAGAAAGAGGCATTATCCGTCATCTCTGGTATTTTGTTCCATAATTGGGGGCCTCTTTCGTAATCATGATATCGTGTGGGTGGCTTTCACGCAAACCAGCATTGGTAATACGTACAAAGCGGGTATTATTCTGCATATCCGCAATTGTAGCTGCGCCAGCGTAGCCCATCGACTGGCGTACGCCGCCCACCAGCTGACGTACCAGCGGACCGAGTGCGCCTTTATAGGGAACTCGCGCTTCGATCCCTTCAGCAATCAACTGTGACGCATCCTTTGTCTCCCCCTGGAAGTAACGATCTTTGCTATAGCTGCGCTGCTTCATTGCGCCTATTGACCCCATGCCGCGGTAGTCTTTGAAGCGCTCTCCATGCGAGATGATAAGCTCTCCGGGACTCTCATCTACTCCCGCCAGGAGGCTTCCCAGCATGACGGTATCGGCGCCAGCAGCAATGGCTTTAGCGATATCACCGGAGTACTGAATACCACCATCAGCGATGACGGGCACGCCTTGTTGGCGAGCATATTGAGCACAATCATAAATTGCGGTGATCTGCGGCATGCCAATGCCAGCGATAACGCGAGTTGTACAGATAGCTCCCGCGCCAATACCTACTTTGACGGCATCCACCCCTGCCTGGATAAGCGCTTCTGTCGCCTCCACCGTAACGACATTGCCCGCGATCAATTGTACTTGTTTCCCAAAGCGGTCCTTTATCTGCGCCACTGCTTCGATGACCATGCGTGAATGAGCGTGAGAGGTATCCATCACCAGAACATCGACCCCTTCTTCAATCAAGGCAGCACTGCGAGTATGTGTATCTGGACCAACGCCTACCGCAGCACCGACACGCAAGCGGCCGAACTCGTCCTTCGTAGCGTGGGGATAGAGAATTTTCTTCTGGATATCTTTCATGGTGATGAGACCTTTAAGCATACCATGCTCATCCACTACCGGTAATTTTTCGATTTTGTAGCGATGGAGGCTGTCGCGAGCCTGTTCTAAGGTTGTTCCCACAGGCACTGTAATGAGGTGATCGCGCGTCATGAGTGCAGTGATTGGACGCTCCATGATTGTCTCAAAACGAATGTCGCGATTCGTGAGTATGCCGACGAGCTTTCCGTGTTCAGTAATGGGAATACCAGAAATGTGAAAGTGTTCCATAGCAGTTAGCGCTTCACGCAGTGAAGCGGTTGGCCCCAATGTGATTGGATCAGTGATCATGCCAGACTCAGATCGCTTTACTTTATCGACTTCTCGCGCCTGGTCTTCAACGGACAAATTACGGTGGACAACCCCAAGACCACCCTCTCGCGCGAGTGCAATAGCCAGCTTTCCCTCGGTTACGGTATCCATAGCAGCGCTGATGATGGGAATATTGATCATGATTTTACGGGTTACGCGTGTTTGCGTGGAGACATCACGGGGAAGTACCGAAGAGGCAGCGGGCAAAATGAGTACGTCGTCAAAAGTCAGACCTTCTCGGGCAAATTTTTCATCAAATGCGCCAGGGTCATTCACCAAAGACATGATAGCGACATCCTCCTTGATTAGTAAAACGCCCAGCACACGCACCAACGTGAGCCGGGCCTCACACCATGATAAATAGCTTACAACACTAAAGGTAGACTGCGGAATGAATATTATAAAGTAGTGTAGCACCTGAGATTGGCTAACGTCAAATCAAGAGAAGCAATCAAGTGAGCATCACAAAGGGAACTGGTGCTCCATTTTATAGGATATATTCATGCATCGATTACGAACCGAGGAATACCGCCAGAGCAAGGGGCAATGTAAAACAGAGGAAATAGCATCTTGCCAGCCATCCGTTCAGAGGCTACGAAAGTAGCGTGTGAACGGATGGCTGGCAGAGAAAGGTTACTGCAACTAGAGACGGCGCGAACGGCTACCGACGAAAAGATTGTACAGCAACACGATAACCGCCAGAACCAGCAGTAGATGAATAAAGAAGCTTGATACATGCAAAACTAGAAAACCTAGTAGCCAGAGTATCACTAGCACGACGACTACTGCCCAGAGTATACCTACCATAATCTTTTCACCTTTCATAATGGGAATATTACAAAGGAACTGGTTTTCTTCCTGGCATTTTTGCCAATTGAAAGAAAACTTTGTCTCTACATCCATCACGCAAAAAGGGTTACAGAAGTTTTAAAAAACTCCTCAAAAATAGTTAGAATATGCTTAGCTTTTTTCAAACTTGCTCACTTGCCAACTCAGTTGAGTTGCTGTACTGTATAGACAAGTGATTTTTCCACTCATAGGGGGATGGGGACGAAGACATTCGCACTATTGACAAGGAGAAAGTGTCTATGTCTGCTAACCCGCAGACAACGACCCAGAAGGCCAACCTGCAGGCGCACAGCACGCGTGCGAATGAGGAGGCCATCGTCGTTGAC
>CATPCK010000897.1 GCA_955652655.1 uncultured Ktedonobacteraceae bacterium
ATCTTTTTCTTCTGGTAGGCGTTGTTAGGGCTTGATACGTTTGAAGAACAGATAGTTGGCCTCTTTTTTCTCCGACAGGCTGCTAGAGATGCTTATGGTGCCTGTCATCTCCCAATGATCTCCACCAAGCTGGCTCAAAAATGTATTCAGGTCAATCTTCTTCCAGTTGTTGAGTTCCTGCCCGTTGACGGATTTTGGGTGAATCTCTTCATAATCGAGGAACTCTGGTGAAACGAGAACGGTCAAATATTCCCATTGAGGACTGAATGACATATGTACCTCCTTCTCTTGCTTGTGAGCTGACCCTTCAAAAGATGTTCGCTGTATTTCATCGATGCGCTGTGAACGAGCTGTTAAGGCATTGAAACCACTTCCGATAATCCTGTTCGATGCTACTTCATAGGTTGGCATAGCATACCTAAACAGTATGGTTGCTTTACTGCCGGCTAACTTTAAAAACACGTTTTATGAATTCAGGGCGTCTTCTCCATAGAATGAGTAAAAATCAACACCTGACTGCTCCACTATCTGCATATAGGTGTTAGCAATCTCTTCGAGTATTTCACTGATCTCATCGCTGCCAAGATAACCTGCAACGCTGAGAAGTGTCTGGAAAAGTACTTCGTTTGCTTGCTCGTATGCTTTCGCGGGTGTGCTGGTTTCTGAGGAGAGTCTCTTCAACTCTTCTAGCCTTGCTACAATCATGTCTTTGTATGTCGCTTTGGATACGCTCATGATAGAAGTTTCACCTTCTTTCTCCCTATGCTCTTATCTTACTCTCCTTTAGCTTGGTTCACTTCGTTGCGGAATTGTTGTACTTCCTCAACTTCTGTATATCCTGCCTCTTCGAGTGTGATGAGGTGTTCTTCTGCGCGGCTGATGATATGGGGAGCTTGCGCGTCTCCTGCTCGATGGAGAAGCTCTCTCCCTGCATTTGCGCTTTCTTCAATCTCATTGAGCATCAAATAGGCTCGTGCCCAGTCGAGCGGTATCCATGCATAGAGCCTGGTATTGTGTTCTGCTCTGATTTGTTTCGTGATATTCTCCTGCAAGTCCAGTGTCTTCCGTGGCTCGCCGATCTCTGGATAGCCATAGCTCAGTTCTGCCAGGACGCTACTCAGGGAGTAGAACACATGGTTTTCATCATGCCCACTGTTTTGCTTGAGGCGGCTGATAAGCGTTTGCGCCGTGTCGATGGCACGTTGGAAACGAAGGGAGTCCCCATCACTCGCATAGGCACGAGCGAGGTAGGAATGCACGAGGGCCGCAATTTCTCTACCGGTTCCAAAGGACGTGTCTCGTGCCTTTTCCAGGAGTTCGACGGCTTCTTTTTTGCGACCTGCGCGTTCGAGTTCGACCCCGATGTTCATCTGTGCAAGAGTGAGAAAGTAAGGCTCACCCAGCTGCTCAGCGATCTGGTTCATTTTGATATAGCATTGCAGGGCTTCGTCATACTGTTTGCGCTCCACGTGCATGACTCCCAAAAGACGCTGTATCTGGGCATGCAGTGCTAAGAAACGTGGTTCGAGCAGGGCTGGCGGTGGAAGGTAGGTGAGAAAGTAATCAAAGAGGTTGGAGAGATGCCTGGCGCTCCTCTCGGCTTCTGGCAGTGGTGCTATTTGCCGCAATCGCCAGGTCTGTTGGAGAAGCGACTCGGCCACATCGAGTGTTTCTTGATGCATGCGCTCGCCTCGTCCAGGGAGGCTCTCTGGACGGTACGGATTGTATGCTGACAGGCCAAATTGCCATAGTGGGATATCAAGGATCTCACTCAATTGTCGAAGAATGTGCTGATCTGCTATCTGTTTCTCTCCAGCTTCGACGTATTGGACATAGCGAAGATTGACCGGTTTGCCTGGCCAACGTTCTGCGAGTGCCTGCTGTGACATGGCGCGCTTCTGGCAGTACTCTTTGATCGTGATTCCATGATGGTAGTCGTTGTTCATTCCAACTTTCTCCCACGTTCCAATGCATCTCTCCTCTCAGCATAGTCAATCTGTCTCTACGATACAGTCAGATATTCTCTCAGTGTACGCACCTATTGGTTCGTAAAACGAGCGTGTCAGGTGTTCTGCTTGCGCTCCTCATGGGCCGTAGAAGGAGCATACGAACGCGCTTGTTCTACGTACTTTTCGGAGCGTTTAGAACTGAGCAAAAAATACCAATAATGAGAGTAAGAACCACTGGTACAGTATAGCATGTGCTGAGACAAATCAGTACCGTGGAAGGAGTTGTGAGCTATCGCGTGCATCACGAACGGTTGGCTGAGAGGAGGACAAGGTATGATACGAGAACACGATAATGGCTTGCCATTGACGGCTATTGATCAGTATATGCGCCAGGTCAAGCTGATACCGCAGCTGAACGATGAGGAAGAGGAACGGTTACTGCTCTGTATCGCTTCCGGTGTGGACGCGCGGCAAGCACGAGAACGGATGGTCGAGGGGTATCAGCAGATGATTGTCAATCTCGCACGGCGATATGCGCGCAATTGCCATCACCTGGACGTGCTTGATCTTGCCCAGGAGGGAAGTGAGGGATTCCTTCGGGCTGTCGAGAAATATGATGTGAACATGGGTGTCGCTTCCTTCAGGACGCTGGCGTATGCCTGGGTGCGTGG
>CATPCK010000898.1 GCA_955652655.1 uncultured Ktedonobacteraceae bacterium
CAGTTGTCCCATCTCACAGACCATTTCCTGGTAAACGGTGCTCACCTGGTCGGCGACACTCTTCCAGCTAAAGTGCTGAACTGACGGCCGTGCTGCAAGGCGCATTTGCTCAAGTAAATCCCTATCGCGTAAAAGCGTATCCAATCTCTCTGCGAAAAAGCCTGGACAACGCGGCACCAGGTACCCTGTTTTTCCGTTCTTGATAATGGTCGTTAATCCCCCGGCGCGCGTCCCCACCACCGGTGTACCGCAGGCAAGCGACTCAACTGCCACCAGACCAAAGCTTTCATGATAGGATGGTATGACAGTCGCGTCCGTGGCGCTATAAATCATCGGCAGTTCTTCTTGCGGGCGTGCTCCCCAAAATTGGACCCGGTCGCTGATGCCAAGCTCTCGCGCGAGCTTTTGAAGGTCTTCTACCTCTTGATCGTCATCGAGCTTTCCACCCACAATCACGACCTGTGCCTTCTCCTCCATCATCGCCGTTGCCCGCAGGTAGAGATCCGGCCCCTTGAATGGATCGAGCCTGCCCACAAAGAGGAGTACCGGTTGATGGAGAGGGAGACCAAGTTTTTTTCGCGCTTCTTGCTTGTCGTGTGTGACAAAAAGCTTAAGATCTACTCCACACGGGATAACCTGTACCTGGTTTGTTGTGGCCCCGCAACAGCGAATCAACTGTGTGCGTTCATCGGCAGTAGCGGCAATGATGCGGTCAGCGTGTTTAATCAACTGCTGCTCCATCTCCAGACGCAAAATGGGTTCTTTCTCGTGAGGGTTTGCCAGTTGCTTCAGGCGAGCAAGCGTGTGGAACATTGTTACATGAGGAATATCCCAGCGTCGTGCAAGGTGAGAAGCAGCTACTCCAGAGAGCCAGTAATGGCTGTGTAGCACGTCGTACTCTCTAGCTTCGTAGCGCCTGAAAGCTTCAATATTGTGGATAAATTCTGGCAGGTGCTGGTATAGATCATTCTTGTGCAGCTGGGAAAGCGCTCCAGCCTTGATGTGGATAACCCGCACATTCTGGCTTAGCTGAACGATGCGGGGGGTATCTTCGTTTGTCCAACGGGTAAAGATATCAACGTTTGTCTGGTGATGACCTAGCTCAGTTGCCAGTTCGCGCATGTACACATTCATGCCACCGGCATTCTTTGTCCGTCCAGGGCTGTCAAGCGGGGACGTGTGGACACTGAGCATAGCTACAGATAGATTCATAGCGAGTATGCTCCTCTTCTTCTATTGTGTGAAAGTTTCATTGCAGATGCGTGGCCAACGCCCTTCGCTTGCTTCTTGCTTACGTATGAGCATTTGAAAACTCCTTTCTTTGCCTTCTTAACAGTTGAAACACTTAGGTCGGTTGATCTATTTCAGGGCAGGCTTTTCTTTTCACATTGCCGTACTTCGTCGATGGCGTCGTACATCTGGCCGTTATCGACCCCATATCCCTTTGATGCCTTTCTCAGAGCTTCAATGCGCCGCCTGAGCTTGGAGGCGAATTCAGCAGGCGGTATACCGGTCCATTGTGCCAGGTCGTCTAGAATGGCTTGATCCGCGTGCTCGAACGTATCGTCAAATTCATTCCAGAGGGAAAGTGGGATGGGCACGATATCGTCAGGATGCTGTGGATCAGCATCAGGCTGAAAAAAATGCGTGGTGAACCAGCGGCGGCGTAAGGGATACACACGGCCCACCAGGCCAATATTGACAACCAGTCCGAGTCGGCGCACATCCTCTGCTCTGAGGTGCAGGTCGTGGTGGTACATAGAGATGACATCAGCGATAGTATCGGCATGAATGCTAGTGGCGATGTGATACCCCTGGGCTGGTAGTGTCAGGTAGCGGCGTGCAATGCGACCCCACATGTAGATCGGCAGGTGATCGCTCACCTCATTACAGAGTGCATACGTAGTGACGGGATCGATACTGGGTATGCGGGTGAACGCAAAATTTTCGTACATACCAGACATGTAGGCCAGCGCTGTCCCTTCCGGCAGGAACTGGAGCAAGGCATTGAGCGTTGTGGTTTTGCCGATGCCAGGTTGAGGGTCGGTTGGCCCTGCCACGGTGAGTGAGACTCCATGCTCGAGCAGCAGCCAGATGAGTGCGACAGTTTCGACGTCCACGCTTTCCATGGCTATGATTTGTGCCATGGAGAGTTGCCGCCTGGAATCATAGTGCCAGTAAAAGCGTTCCATGGGGTCTCGTGGATCAAACATATTAGAACTCCCTTCGACATACATTCTGGAGAATCGCTATCGTCTACGTTTTTTGTTCGCTGTTTTCCACTACGGGACTATCTTCCTTTATGGGGCTATCTTCTTTATCTTGCTGTCCCTCGAGTATGGCTGGCTTTAACCACCCTGGATGTGGACTCCAGCCAACGGCGATCACACGCGCATGTTGGACATGTTCACTATCAATTTCAACAAGACTGACTGAGGCGTTATCGATAAAAAGGCTACCAGCCTTGCCAGCATCCAGTCCCGTGTAATGCGCTATCAGCAATTTAACAACATCGGCATGGGTGACAAAGGCAGGATAGGCTCCAATGGAATCCATTGTTCGCCAGCGTTCAACTGCCGCCAGCGCTCGTTGCTGGACCTGGGGAAATGTCTCGATACCTTCAGGCGCTACTGTTGGATCTTTGACGTAGGCTTTCCAGTCAGGATCAGATTTAGCCAGTTCATCAAACTTTTGACCTGCCCAGCGACCAACGTTAGTGTCCATTAAATCTGGTTCAAGCTGAATGGTCAACCCTCTTCCAGCAGCGATTATCTCCGAGGTATCGCGTGCCCGTTCCAATGGACTGCTAATGACGGCACTGATAGGTATAAGAGCTAAGGCATCCGCCAGGCGGGCTGCTTGTTCTCTTCCCGCATCGTTCAAGGCAATACCCGGCAACTGGCCTGGTAGTAAATGTTCCACATTCCATGTCGTTTGCCCATGCCGAATAAAAAGCAGGGTTTGCTTCATACTACTTCGTGTACTTTCCCTTATGTGCAATTGCTGGAGCCAGAGTTCTATTCGCCAGCGCCAGAAGCGCCAGCCCACATGCAGATATATCCACAATATATACATCCAGCTATATCCAGCACTGAAGAGTTTTTTCAGGCAGCTTCTCATGAATATCAACAGAGTCTCGTATCTTTCTTTGACCCGACCCGCGTTGCACATGAGCCTTTCTTTTTCAGGGTACATTAGAGAGCAGCAGGCTAACCAATGTGCTTTTTATTGTATCAGGGGAGGCGTTAGCGGTGCAAATATCCTCGTCCAGCCACGTCTATCCTGTTCTGATAAAACGTCCCGAATTTTTGCTGTGAAGGGGCTCTAAGGGAAAGGCATCGTCAAACCCGTAGGGGCGGGGCTTTCACGGGGAGGTTTTTTTATCATGGCGCTTCGGAAGCGACATCGTACCCGTAGGGGCGGGGGTGGCGGATGCGTGGAGTGGGGACGCTTGCGTCGCCCTCGTCCTGTTCGCGTGATTGCCTTCCCCCTCCTGCCAGGGCGACGCAAGCGTCCCCACCCCACATCCACACCACTCCCGCCCCTACGAATTTGACGATCTGCCTCCAAAAAACCTACCCGTGTAAGTGGTCGCCCGCGCCGGGGATGAGTCAGTGCGGGCGACCACAAGATCCCCCCTACGAAACAAGGTGCTTCTCAAGCCTTGCGGGATGACTCATGGGTACAGGACTTTAACGAGCACAGCTTACATCGAGTTGAAAATCTTGAGTCTCTTCCTGGGGAGCAGCCAGCCCATCTTCGTCGTTTTCTTCACCTCTATCTAAGGCCGCCGTGATAATGCGCTCGACGTCTGCCAGGCTGTTTATACGCACTAGCTCGTTGCGCACTCGTTTTGCTCCACGAAAATGACCCAGGTACCAGCCCATATGTTTGCGTAACTCGACAAAGTGATCCTCGCCTTTGAGTTTGGCATGAACGCGCGCGTGTTCGAGTGCCATCAGCAGGCGTTCTTCTCGACTGGGCGCGGCCTCTGGTAAATCCTCGACTGTTGGATTGCTGCCCTCGTTGAGCTGTTTTTTCAACTGTTCGCGGTTGTGGAAGAGCCAGGGGTTGCCAAAGCTGGCTCGGCCAATTAAGACACCATGGACGCCGCTTGTACGGATGCGCTGCGCTGCCTGGTAGAGGTTGTGGATATCTCCATTGCCCAGAATCAGGGTATCTGTCTTGCGCACAATCTCGGCCGCGGCTGCAATAGCTTCCCAGTTGGCATCCCCCTTGTAATGCTGCGCCAGGGTGCGACCATGAATGGAGATAACGTGTGGTTCCAATTCCAGCAACTCTTGCACCCAGTCAGTGATCACGATTGAATCGTAACCAAGGCGTGTCTTGACTGATACCGGGAGGAGGCGGCGTTCAATATGCGCATGATCACCCCAGTCACACACGCGCTCTTTGTTCATCTGACGAATGCGCCTGATACGCTCCGGGTCCATTTCCAGGTATTCCAGCGTCTGACCGTTAGCCCAGTCTCGTACGCCCTGTTGTGCGGCGCGAATAATGGCTTTCGCGGTTTCGGGTACACGGATCAGTCCTGCCCCGCCGCCACGGTTAGCGATTGTCTTGGCCGGGCATCCCATATTCAATGACGTTCCACAATATAAATCATCTGCTGAAGCGGTCTGGGAAGCCAATTCAGAAGGCATGAAGGACGAACGTTCAAAGTCCGTCTGAACCATTGCCGAAAAAGGCAGAACAGCAGAACCTATTCTCGCTGTTTTGGGTAAGTTGGCTGCCTGTTTCCCATGATCGTTGTTTTTCTCTTTCAAGTAGCATGAATGGCGTTTTGCACACTGTTTCTTCGTGTCTTTTGGTCGATATTGACTACACAGACAGTAGAATTGCGCTGTTTTTTGTGTGGTCTATCGTAGTGCGTACTTGCTCCTGCCGCTTCTGAAGCCAGTTCAGAACATTAAGAATATGGTACAACAGAAGCGGTAGGACATTTTCTACTTAATGTCAAGCGCCATGGTTCGTGTCTGCCTCTCCTTGTTGCACCAGTACTACAGACAATTCCTTGATTACCCTTCCCTCTCTTGCCATGCATGAAGTCAGCGTGTACAATCTTCAGCATGAAAAATTTCTGGAACGAGTTACACAAACCTATTTTTATCCTGGCACCGATGGATGATGTGACAGATACCGTACTCAGGCAAGTTATTGCCCGATGTGGTAAACCTGCTGTTTTTTTTACGGAATTTACCAATGTTGAAGGGATGTTTTCAAAAGGAGAACGGCATGTTATCCAACGGCTTCGATATACTGAAGCAGAACGGCCTTTAGTCGCCCAAATATGGGGAACCCGTCCTGAAAACTTCTTCAAAGCAGCAAAAAAATTGATTGATATGGGTTTTGATGGCATTGACCTGAATATGGGCTGTCCCGCATCTGGTGTCATGCAAAAAGGTGCCTGTTCTGGACTCATTAACAACAGGCCGCTTGCCAAAGAGACTATCGACGCAACAAAAGAAGGAGCCGCAGGCCTCATTCCCGTCAGCGTCAAAACACGACTTGGTTTTCGGACAATTGACTTTGATTGGATCAACTTTGTCCTTGAACAGAAGCTGGCTGCACTGACCGTTCATGCACGTACCGTTTCTGAAATGTCCAAAGTCCCGGCACATTGGGACAAGCTGAAAACCGTCACCGACATGAGAAATACGATGAAAAGCACGACGCTGATTATAGGAAACGGGGATGTGAAATCACTGAGCGATGCGAAACAAAAAGTTGCAGAAGCCGGAGCAGACGGAGCCATGATAGGAAGAGGCATTTTTGATAATCCATACCTCTTTTCAGAAACTATAATGTTAAGTGATAAACCACCGGAAGAGAAACTGCATCTTTTGCTTGAGCATCTGCGGCTTTGGCAGGACACCTGGGGAAATACAAAGCATTTTCCGGCACTGCGTAAATTTTTTAAAGTGTACGCAAATGGTTTTCCAGGAGCACAGGAATTACGCATGCAACTGATGGAAACGCAAAATCCTGAAGAAACAGAACATATTGTTGCATCATTTTTACAATCTATCTCTTCTTGATCTGCTAGCCGTCAGCCAATCTGACCTTGACCCACTTTTGTGGAAGAGGAAAAACTTAGGATAGACTGTTTCACAAGGAGGACAAGGATCATGCAAAAAGTTCAGAAGACGTATACGCCGGAAATTAAGCAGGAAGCAGTGCGGCTGGCCCAGACCAGCGGCAAGCCGATTGCGCAGGTGGCCCGCGAGCTGGGCATTTCGGATACGTCGATCCATCAATGGCGTAAGGAGTTGACCGAGCACGGCCATGAAGCATTTCCAGGCAGTGGACATCAAACCGCGCAGGAAGAGGAGTTGCGCCGACTCAAACGAGAGTTGGAAAGAGTGCGACAGGAGCGTGACATAGTAAAAAAAGCAGTGGCCATCTTTTCGCGCAGCCAGCCATGAGGTTTCAATTCATCGAAGACCATCGACAGGAGTATTCAGCCAGCCTGCTCTGCGAGACGCTCAACGTGTCGGTCAGCGGATACTACGCCTGGCGGAAACGTCCGATGAGTTCGCAGCAGCGAGAAGATGGCCAACTCGCCGAACACGTTCAAGCCGCTTATCACGCCAATCGAGGGGTGTACGGCAGCCCGCGTGTGCATGCCGAGTTGCAAGCCCAGGGGATCAAGTGTGCACGCAAGCGAGTGGCCCGTCTCATGCGAGAACTGGAGTTGGCTGCGTGTCGGCCTCGTCATCGGAACAGAACGACGCGAAGTGATCCCAGCGCGCGTAGCCCCGAACCGCTTGGATCGTGACTTTACGGCCACTCATCCCAATGAGAAATGGACTGGGGATATCACCGCAATCTGGACGTACGAGGGCTGGCTCTACTTGATCTCTTCTCACGACGGGTGGTAGGATGGGCTATGGCCGCATCAGCTGACGAAACGCTGGTCGAGATGGCATTGCGCATGGCTCTGCTTCAGCGGCATCCACAGGCCGGGTTACTGCATCACACCGACCGAGGATGGAGAGTCACACTAGCACCACGTACCAGGCCCTTCTGGCAGAAAGGAGCGTGACAGTGAGTATGAGCCGCAAGGGCAACTGTTGGGATAACGCCGTCACCGAATCGTTCTTCGGAACACTCAAAGGGGAATGTGTTGATCTCTCTTGCTTCCAGACGCGTGCAGAGGCCAGACAGACGGTCTTCGAGTATATAGAATGCTACTATAACCGGCTCCGGCGACATTCTTCGCTCGGCTATGTTAGTCCGGTTGCCTTTGAACAACAAAATTGATAATCCCCATGTTCATGGGTTCCACAAAAGTGGGTCAACCTCATCACCGCCTCCTCCACTTAGACAGAACTTCCCTGCATTTCCTGGTTAGAACCTGAAGCTCGTCGCGCCATATGGCTCAGCCGCCCCAAGGGCAAACACGGTCCGGGGTATGACCTGGTAGATCATGTATGGTGGCGGCCCTGCGCTCGGCGCACTGTATTCGGCTGTAAGTGAAGTGCCATCGTCCGAGAGTTGCGCAGGCCATCCCCCGTCCTGGTATATTTTTGCGATGCGTGCCACCAGCGCCGGGTCGGTCACCCTGCTCGCCCTGCCTTCCACGACGATATCGAAATCGTGAGTGGCGACAGTGATGACACATTCAGGGTTGAGTGCCAAGTTCTTCGCCTTGCGGGTATTTGCTCCCGAAGTGAAGTAGAAGGCGCCATCTACCCACTCGGCTCCCAGCGGCATGACGTGTGGCCTCCCATCTGGACGCACCGTCGTCAACCAGCACGTATGCCGGTTGGGTCCGCCCTTTTCCGGCTCCTGAGTAAACCCCTGATCCAGGCGATCACGTATCTTCGACCAGGGGATAAGCGGCGCACCGTAGCCATCAAGATTGTGCTCAGACTTTGGCTCGATCTTCATAGGTGCCATTCTTGTTCTCCTTTTCTTTGATTGTACTGCGTTGGTCCTTGCTCCTTTATAGAAACGTTTCCTCCCCAAAATCGTATCAGCTTCCACCTGGAAAAACTTCTCCGATCTTGCTTCCTTCCAGATAGAGCGCCGAGAAGAAGGATAGGAATTTGCGCTGAATCTTCGGACGTGTCCGTCCTCTCCCTCACAAACTGTTAGTTCATCCG
>CATPCK010000899.1 GCA_955652655.1 uncultured Ktedonobacteraceae bacterium
ATCTTGTACCTGGTCATGCCCTTCATCGAGGGAGGTACGCTGACGAGCTACCTGCGCCGCAGCCTGCCCGATCTCAACGAGGTTTCCGCCATCTACCAGCAGTTACTGGACGCGGTCGAATACGCGCACGATGAAGGGCTTATTCACCGGGATATCAAATCCTCCAATGTCCTGCTGGAGCAGCGGCGCAGTGGCACTCCTCATGTCTACCTGGCCGATTTCGGGTTGGTACGCGCTTCAAAGCAGGCTGAATTAGAGCAGGCCAGGAAACCTATTCCCCTGGACCAGGTGCCGGGGACGCCGCACTATATGGCCCCGGAACAGACGATGGGCATTGTAACCACGTCGAGTGATATCTACGCGTTGGGCGTATTGCTCTACCAGCTGTTGACAGGTGTATTGCCCTATGATGATCCCGACGAGGAACAGGTTATCCAGATGCACCTGTCCGCGCCTATTCCCTCTCCTTCTGATCATGATGCCACCATCCCGACTGAACTCAGCGAAGTAGTACGTACGGCCATGGCGAAACGTGTCGAAGACCGTTACAACAGTATAGCGGAGTTACGCCAGGCTTTTTTAGCCGCCATCCGGTCTCCTGAAGAAGCAACATTGCAAGTAGAAAACAACCTCGTTGCTGATGAGGTGTTTCCTCCTGTTGGCCGCCCTATTTCCACTCCCTTACAACCGTTTGAGGCGCCACTTCCAATGCTCCTGGTTGAGCAGCGGCGCAAAAGGCAGGTTTCGTCCGAGGCCATTGCGCGAGGAAGACAGCGCACTACGGATGATGTGCGCAGGAACAAGCTGCGCACCACAGAGCCTATCCACGGCCGACAGGGGAAACGCAAACGTTTTACGCTAGCGATTATGGCGGTGGTATTAGTTCCGGTCGTTCTACTTGCCCTGCTGGTTGCGCCCCGCATAATGGGCGTCAGCCTCTTTCCCGTAGGGGTTCCCTTGTTGGGAGCCGATCCAACCGCTACACTAACCATCACCCCGCAAGCGAAAAGTCTCAATGATACCTATATATTGACGGCTTCGCCACAGGTCAGCAAACCTGATGTGACCACGCGTGAGCTTCCCAATCGTTTAGTGCCAGGCTCGTTGACGGATAGCCGTACCGTGCCAACATCGGGCAGCGCCTTCGTTTCAGGCGTGCAGGCCAGGGGCTACCTTCTTTTTGTGAATAGCGGCGAATCACCCGCCTTTGTACCGGCGGGTATTACCTTTACTACAACGCTGGGCGTGCCTGTACAAACTACCCAGACGGTAGAGGTACCGCCGCAACAGAATGGTCAGAACGGGACAAGTACCGCTTCAGCCGTCGCAGTAAACGCGGGGTCGATAGGAAATATACCCGTCAATACGCTCGCCAGAAAATGCTGTCACGGTCTCTTTGTCAGCAATCCTGATCAGTTTAGTGGAGGTGTCGACGCCCACCTGGCGCATGCCATCGCTCAGGCTGATATCGATGGCGTGCGTGGCCAGTTGAGTTCAGCGCTACAGCAACGGGTGTTAAAGCAACTGGTGATTACAATGGCGCCAGGGGAAGTAATGGCCCAACAGCCAGTTTATCGCACAACAGTCTCATCGGATAATCCTGTAGGAAGTCAGGCAAACCAGGTCAACGTCCGGGTCACCGTCTCAACCACCGTTATTGTCTATAACCGCTCGCTTGCGGGAAATCTTGCCATTCAGTTATTAAACGCACAAGCGCAACAGACGCTGGGTAATAGCTACTTACAACAGGCTACGCCTACTGTCGGCATCCCTCATGTCGTACAGCTAGGGAAGAGCGGCGTGATTTATCTCAGTGTGCCAGTACGCGAGGTCTGGGTTTATGCATTTTCATCGCGGCAATTTAATCAGTGGAAGCAATCTATCAAGGGAGCAACAGTGGACGCGGCACTTGCTTACCTCAATGCACAGGGGGGCGTCGAGGCTGTACAGATTCATCTGCCCTTTGGGACCGATCACTTTCCTTCAACCATTAATCAGATAAGAATCATGGTGGTATGAGCATCTGACTTGCAGATCAATGCATATGCTATACTGTGGCTGTCAAAGCACGTGCTGGCAGTGTTGGTAGTGCAGCCTGGCACAACCTTGCAGAAAAGACAAGAGGTATAGACAGCATTATGAGTGATAAAACAGAACCCGCTATGGGCGAGATGCGCTATTATAAATCCATACTCGAGTTAATGGGCAACACCCCGCTCGTACACCTCAATCATGTTGCCAGCGATGTGCCGCCGCTCGTTCTGGCCAAAATGGAGATGTTTAATCCAGGTGGAAGTGTCAAAGATCGCATTGGACCCGCGATGATCGAATATTGTGAGAAGCGTGGGTTACTGCGTCCAGGCGGCACCATTGTTGAGCCGACCAGTGGTAATACGGGTCATGGGTTGGCTATCGCCGCGGCCATCAAAGGCTATCATTGTATCTTTGTGATGACCGATAAAGTGAGCGAGGAGAAGCGCAGCCTCTTGCGAGCCTACGGCGCCGAGGTGGTTATCTGTCCCAGCAGCGTTACCCACGAGTCTCCGGAACACTACAAAAATGTGGCCCATCGCCTGGCCGAAGAGATTCCAGGCGCTTGCTGTCCCGATCAATACTCGAATCCCGCCAATCCTGCTACTCACTATGTCACCACCGGCCCCGAAATATGGCGCGATACGGCGGGGCGCATTACCGCATTTGTGGCAGGTATCGGCACAGGCGGCACCATCTCTGGCACGGGCCGCTATCTCAAAGAGCAGAATCCACAGATAAAAATCATTGGTGCTGATCCGCCTGGCTCGGTCTACTCTGGCGATACTCCTGGTCCATACAAGGTTGAAGGTATCGGCATGGAGATAATTCCAACGAATTACGACCCCTCTGTCGTCGATGAAGTGATTCGTATCGAGGACCGCATCTCATTCTACTGGGCACGCAGGCTGGCTCGCGAGGAGGGCATTCTTACCGGTGGTTCCGCGGGGACCGCCCTGGGAGCCGCTCTCACATATGCACGCCACTTAACCGCCAATGACGTGGTCGTGGTGTTGTTACCCGATACCGGGCGTGGCTACTTGAGTAAACAATTCAACGATACCTGGCTGCGTGAGAACAATATGCTCGTGCAGACCGAGACAACAGAGCCTACCATGCGCGATGTGCTGACGTATCGCCGCAGCCACACACGCACCATGCCGCTCGTCGTCAGTGTGAGGCCGACTGACTCTGTCGCTGACGCAGTTGAACTGTTGCGCCGCTACGGCATAAGCCAGACGCCGGTCATGCAGGATGGCCACATGGTTGGGAGCCTTACCGAGAACCTGCTGCTGCGCTATTTCGCCAGTGGCGAATCACTGGCCGCGGAGACCGTGAGTAACTTGCAAGGCCCCCCATTCCCACAATTGCCGGCGCATGCGCTGGCACAGGAAGCCTATACCCTGTTCACCAGCGGGCAGTCGGCAGTAGCCGTCATGAATGGCGATCTCCTGGAGGGTATAGTGACAAAGAGCGATCTCCTGGAGTTTTGGGCGCATAATCGCAGCGGGAAATAGGTTTTGCTAATTGATGCCCGCAAACCATTATTGAGTAGGAAGAGAGCAAGGAAAGCACTGCTACCTTGCTCCCTCCTGCCCGGACCTCTTAGATGGGTCCATAGATTTCAAGCGAGCCCCCTGTCCCGACGAAAACCTCGCTATTCGCAACGACTGGTACAGTAAACTTTATAAAACTGGGCAAGAGACTATGAAAGAGTTCTTTGCCCAGATTCGTCGCATCATACGCGCGGAGCGTGGCAGAGGGATCGATTACCCATGCGATGCCTGTGTTAGACGTCGTGCCATTGCTGGAGATAACAACGTTGCCGCCATTGTAAGCTAGCGTTTCTGGTGACTGGGACGTCGGTGAGGTGGAAAGCAATCCATTCGTTAGTTTGAAGGCTTTGATGTGGTCATTTACTCCCCCAAAGTACACATACTCACCAGCAGAACCGTTCCAGTACGCTGGCGTACTCCATATACCTCCGACTGTATGAGGGGGAAGTTCTTGTAAGACTTTATCCACGTTCGTAAGATTCTGGTTACTACAAGGATTGCGAATAATGGTATATTTTCCTAGATTATTCGAATTCATGACGTAGATTCGACCCTCCTTGCCACTAGAGACTAACTCATTATGGGAAGGAATAAATATCGCACCAGACGAACCGACGTCAAGGTCGGCGGTATCCAGGCAGCCCTGGTTGAAGGGGGCAAAATAATCTACCCGTTGCAAGCCATTCTGCGTGCTCAATTTGATAGCTGAATCACCAACATCAGGACCACCGGTATTCACGTCGAATGTACCATTGCCTGTTTGAAAGTAGATGTTGCCATTTGTGTCACTTACCAGCCCATCACCACTCATCCATATGGCGGCTCGAACGCCGTTGCGGCTGGAATTATACACCGTAGTCTGCTGTAACGTTGAGCTATTGTAGCCCATTATCCAGCCATGATAGGGGTCTAAATCACAGTATGACCCAAAGGCAATGTACACAGTCCCATTCATCAGTAGTAAGCCTGGGCGTTGCATCTGATGCGATGGATTAAACGTTACGATGCCATTGGCACTACCATCACCTGTTCCCGGCACGGATGCAGTAACAGCGATGGGGCTCCCCGGCCTTTCCTTGCCCGTTGTAATATCCAGAGCATGCAATCTCTCGAATACAGCTCCATGCTCGGTTGTCGCAGCGACAACATACATGGTATTCGTATTGCCATCAATGACAGGCGTGCCGGTGATGCCATATTGTGGAGTAATCACACCGCAGTGAACATCATTTGAGGCTGAAACAGTGTTGATACCGTTTGTCGGGTCGGTAAAGTTTACATGCCAGAGCGGACCTACAGCACTCTTTTTATCGGCATCAAATGCATAGACACTGTCATGTTCCGTGGAGACGAAGGCCACGTTGTGCGTGCCGCCGTTGATGGTCAGATTAGGCACGAAAAGTGGCTGCGCGTATACCTGTCCATCGACGGGGTACGAAACATGCTTGCCAAAGTGGATTGAATTGACATTGCCGGTATTGAGGATCGTTTCATTGGGGTATTGCCCTGTGCGAAAGTTATCGCTTTTGTAGGTCAGAACCGCTGAATTGCTGGCAGCAGCGTATGCTACCGACGCAAATGTGTAATTTGTCAGTACAAACGCTGTACCTGCCAGGATAACTGCAAATATAAGAACTGCGCTTACAGAGGGTAAGAACTGCCGTTTGAGAAACAAAGTTTCGCGTCTAGCACCGTTGATCCCCCTGTCAGATGGTTGCCTGTGCATCTTACATCTCCTCTAAGGCTACAAAAGAACTTGTTGTTGAGCATGAATTCCTGGTGGAGTTATGAGGGGTCTTCAGGGACATATCTTCTGAAGACCCCGCTCACAACAACTTACGAAAAAGCCGTAATGTTGCCGAGGCATTAAAGAAAGATTAGTGGCTGGAATAGCCGACTACATCGGTTCCACCCTGATCACTACCAAAGCCAAAGTACATGACACGTTCAGCCACAATGAGCGCCGTGCTCGGATTACTCGGAGAGATGGCTTGTGCGGTTATTGAGACCGACCCTTGAGCGATCGGGTTGATGACCGCGTTGACGTCAATTGTACTGCGGCTATGCGCTTTGACTACCGTTTGTTGCTGGAAAATCAGGCCAGCAGCGAAGTATGTTACTGCCACCGTCTCATCGGTACCTGTCGGATTTTCCAGTGTCAGGTACTCCTGGAATGCGCCTCCGGTATAACCCTCAGCGAAGGAACACGCATTAGCTGCAGCGGTTGCACCAATCACGTCTGTACCGCCTGAGAAATGGGAACTAGTGGCATGGAAGTACATCAGACGATCCGCCACAATGGGATTGTCTGATGTAATCTCTGCTGAGACGGCAGCCGTTGCACCTGGATGTGCATTCACATCGAACTGGACCTGGCCAAATGCAGGAACCTGGACCGGGAAAACCTGCGTACTTCCATCGGTATATTCGAGCTTAATACTTGAATTTGCCGTGTTCGCGCCAAAGTTTGCCAGTTCAAAGTACTCCTGGAAGTTGGTTCCGGTGAAACCTTCGGCAAAGAGCCAATCAGTGCCTGGAGCCATTACTCCTACCTGGCTGGCTGCCCCAGTGGTAAGACCTCCCGCGTTGGGGATATTGTCCGTAAAGTACATGGGGCGTTCAGCAACAATTGGGCGGTCCGACGCAACGCTAATAGCTACTTTCTGATGTAATCCGACATCAACTGGTGAAGCGGTCTGACGTTGGAGCGGCCCTACAGTTTTTGTCTCTATCGGGCATTTCGCCTGGCCAGTTGCGCCGCAACTACCGGTGAAGTAGGTAATGGTTACCGTAGCGGTCACGGCGCTGCTGGGATTGATGAGCGTGATGTAGGTAGCGTATTTCGCTTGCCCTGATTGTAAACTACTGGCTTCGGCAAAGTAATACGAGTTGGATGGGAAGGGCGCGCCAATGATGTCAGTGCCACTTGGAATGCTCATAAAGTTGAAGTACATGGGGCGTTCAACCACGAGAGGGGGACCAGAGTTGATATGTACAATAGTCGCGACATTGATGTGTGAAGTGCTGGTTGATGGTGTATTCAAATCAGCGTTAACATTTTCTGTAAAACGCGTGCTCGGGTTGATGTTCCTGGTCACCGTTATACTTGATGGAGTATGTCCCTGCATCAAAAATGTCAGGGAAACGTTCGTGACATTGATTGGGTCGGGGTTCTGCAGCGTAAGATATTCCTGGAAGCCATTACCCACGATGCCTTCGGCGAAAAACCAGTTGGTGTTAGCCGGCGCGCTACGCCATCCGCTGTTGTTAAGTGTGAGCGTTACCAGGTCTGTTGCCAGGTTAGAGGCGTTGTAACTTCCAAGCCCTGTTGCCAGGTCATAAACTGCCGTTGCAGGATATTTGCCCTGTTGCAGGCTTCTATAGTCGTTGTTGCCAGAGGTGACATCGTGCAAATCGTTGCTATAACTTGTACCACTTGCAATTTGGTAGAGCAGTGGGTTGACAAAGCCAATATTGAAGCCGCCACCCTGTCCCGACTCTTCGTTCGTTAACGCCATCAATGCCGCCCATATGGGAGCTGCGGCGTCGGTGCCCCCAATAATAAGCCAGGGATTAGTTGAACTACAGCCTGCCGCTGCCGCAGTGCAGTAAATCGGGTAACCTGTGAAGTAGTTGGCGTTTAACGCTACGTCAGGAACTTCTCGGCAGTTTTGTCCCGTAGGAGCGTTACACACTGTTCCTGTACTATACTGGTTATTGACCCCAGGCGCACTTTGCCATGAGGGCATGGGCCATTTCTGGCTGATACCGCCACCGGAGGCTCCACTGGGTTTATTCTGTACGACCGGGTTGTTCCAGACGGTCTCACTTGCATATGAGCCATTTGAATTTAAGGTGAGGGTTGTACCACCTACGCCAGTCACCCAGGGTTGTGCAGCTGGATCACCAGCATTCAATGTCGTGTCTGGCGATTGGCTGGTATAGCAACCTGAACTGCCACTGTTACCTGACGAGGAAATGATACTTTGCCCTTGAGCTGCCGCGACTGTGAAAAACGTGTTCTCTTGATCGAGTTCATTTGGATCAAGCTGAAGGACATCTTTTTCGCAACTGCTCCAACTGGTACTCACTATTGCAGGAGCATCCTGTACAATCTGGCTCCACTCGGCGTTATAGTCGACTACGCTGTTATTGGTGCCTGCCTCATATATCCTTAGCGACCCGAGCTTTGGAGCCAGACCTAGCAGCAACTCAGCATCTTGTTCGACCTCGATCATGCCATTGCCTGTTGGTATGGGGTCTGGCCCTGTCGCGATCGTTTGAATCTTGGTCGTGCTATGGCCATAGCATGACTCGTAAGCCGAAATATCGCTCGCCTGAAACGAGGCCAGCTCGAATAGGGCGACAGTTTGACCTTCGCCGTGATATCCCTGGTTATATAGCCCATTCAGGTTATAAGCAGCGGAGATCTGATCAGGGGTAAAATAGCCGCTGCTATGTCCCAGGCAAGTGACGGCAGCGGGAGAGATACCTACTTTATTAACTACGAGGCTGTGAGCAGCGCTAATTGTATGCTGCCAGTACAACGCATTGCTGAGTCCATCAAAGCTTTGCACATCCCCTACAAGTGAAGATGGTAGGAGGGGATCGGTCGTATTTGAGTAGAATGCCTGTCCATTTGGTGCAACATAGTTCTGGATAGTGACATGAAACACTCGTTCCACCAGACTGAGCGGACCTTTGAACGTAATCAGCAATCGATTGCTATAAGTTCCTGTGATCGTAAAGCCGGATGCTTGCAGGTACCTGAGAAATGCATCGTGTGTCGCCTTTGTCGGAGCAAACACACCTAAAAACTGCGCTGGCTTGAGAAATCGATGGTAGTTTACCGATTTTGGACGGTTGATATCCGCTACATAGCTTTTTAGAGCATCAGGGTAACGCAGACGTAGTCCAATTGATAAAGAGAGCGTCTGGTTAGTAGCGGCGGTCAGGGTTGCTAGCTTGCTGTTTTTGATTATCATGGGCACTGTGCCCCTAAATGAGACAAGTGAATCTACTGCCGCTGCACGAACAGTGTTCTGTAAATGCAGTGCCAAGACACCCACGATAAGTAGAATAATTACCATAAGAGTGACAATTTTAGATGAGATGCCTTGAAGATTCCGACGATTACCATGGAAAGGAGAAGATCTGATCAGCATAGATTTGTTCTACCTTCTGTCTGTAGTAATTTGTGCAGTACCTTTACTATTGTACTTAAATGTATAAAGTTTGAACTGTTTTTAGTACTAAAGGTTTATTTCGTTGCACAAGCGAGGTAGCGCTAACTAATAGATTGAAAGTAAAAAATACATAAAGAAACAAATTGAAACACAGTAAGCCTCTCGAAAAGTGCTCGACTACATAGTACGCATTGCTTCATGCAAAGGAAGAGTAGTTAGGTAGTATCAAGAGAATCTAACCCATACCTGCGGATATAAGGAGGCAATGAATAATGCCAACATTAGCTAACGTAATGTGTACATTTTTTCGCCGTCGCATGCGACAAATAGCTACTTGTGGAGTTGATGGAGATGATTTTAATCCAATAAATAGAAAAACCAGCACGCAGGCCGGTTTTTCTATTTTCTTTTCAGCCTACCCCGTGATCGCCGACCAGAGAATGCCCGGAACTTTCCAGGGTGATGGTGAAACCTCCAAATCGACGAGTTTCGGAAATACCTTCCGGGCCGTTTTACCGCGTGTGACAAACCACGGTGG
>CATPCK010000900.1 GCA_955652655.1 uncultured Ktedonobacteraceae bacterium
ACACAGGGTGATAAAACACTTGATCTCACACACGATGCAAGTAAGCATGTGCCTCTGGCAGCGCATAAAGCCGATGCGTTCTTGCAGGCCATTGGTATTATGGACAAACAGGGAAACGTTCTTCCCTCTATGCAGGATAAATTTTCCCAGATCAATGAGTTTCTGAAGCTGCTGGAGCATACAGGTGAGCTTGAGCGTTTCGAGAAGAAACCTTTGAATATTCTAGACTGCGGCTCTGGTTCAGCCTACCTCAGTTTCGCAATGTATCACTATTTGAACAATGTACGGGGGATTCCCGCTACTATGGTGGGTATTGATAGCAATGGGAAGCTCGTTGAGAAGAGCAACCTGCATAGCCAGGAGTTGGGCTTTGAGAACGTATGCTTCCAGCAATCGGCGATCATCGACTATGTCCCTGAAGTAGCGCCTGACATAGTCCTGGCTTTACATGCCTGTGATACAGCAACCGACGATGCTCTCGTACAAGGCATAGTAGCAAATGCAGGTATGATCCTGGCTGCTCCTTGCTGTCACCATGAACTGCACCAGCAAATACATACTGTGGCTCCGTTCAAACCGGTGCTGCAACATGGTATATTGCAGAAGCGGATGGCCGATATTCTGACTGACGCGTTCCGGGCGCTGGTGCTACGGATCATGGGTTATAAGACCGATGTGATTGAGTTTATCTCGACTGAACATACCGATAGAAACCTGATGATTCGAGCGGTAAAGCGAACAAAAGTAGGTGATCATCATTTCTTGCAGGAATACGACGAGTTGAAGGCTTTTTGGGGAGTGACACCGTATATTGAGAAGCTGCTGAGGGGGAAGGGGTGTTGGCCAGAGGTATAGCAAGCTTCCCCTCCTCTTGTACAGAATATATGCTATACTTTTCCCATGAAGATACGTATTCGTTATTTTGCCTCATTCCGTGAGATTACGGGTCTGAATGAGGAAATACTGGTGGTACAGGAAGGCACGACAATCGCGAAAGTTCGTGAGATGCTGTTGGATCGCTATCCGCGGCTACAGCCAATCATGGAACGCTCGGTATGTGCAGTCAACCGGGGCTACGTGGCGGCAGAGACTCGCTTGCACGAGGATGATGAGTTGGTGTTTATCCCCCCCATGGGCGGTGGTTGAACGCAGGAGTAGGCTTTGTTATGAATCCGATTATTCAAATTACCCGCGAACCCCTGGATAGAAATTCCCTCATCGCGTCCATTGCACATGCGAGTGCGGGCGGTATTGTCACTTTTGAAGGGGTAGTACGCGATACTGCGCGAGGCAAACAGGTACGCTACCTGGAGTATGATGTCTATCCAGAGATGGCTGAACAGCAGATTCGTGCGATAGTGGCCGAGGCTGAACGACGCTGGGGGGTAGAACGTGTGGCTGTAGCACATCGCTTTGGTCGCTTAGAGATTGGAGAAGCAAGCGTGATTATCGTGGTGGCTACACCACACCGGGCAGAGGCATTCGATGCCTGCCGCTACATTATCGATACGCTGAAGGCCACCGTCCCCATATGGAAGAAAGAAGTCGCCACCGATGGCGAAGAATGGGTAGAAGGTTAGCGTTTAATATGTTATAGTTACAGTATGTAATACTGGTTGTTCCTTTTCCATGAAAGGGGAGGGATACGGGAAAGCTTCTCGCTCCTTGAAAGGACTAGATCCCCTGTACTACCTTTTCCTCGGAGGTTGTGGATGAACTTATTCGAAAAGCAATCTCGGCTCAACCAACTCTTCACACAAAGTCCTGTCAATGCTGCCTACCTTGCTGGCTCTCTTTCAAACCGTACCTCTTTTGGTCATCTCAGTGATGTGGATATTGCGATCCTCCTGATGGACCAGATCAAGTCGGATCAGTTTCTTGATTACCAGCTTTACTTCTTTAGCGAACTGGCTAAAAGACTTGAATCCGAAAGCATTGATGTGATGATTCTGAACCAGGCTTCCTTACTGCTGAAACTGCAGGTCATTAAGTACGGTCAGATTCTGTTCAGCCGGGACGACAAGCAGCGCGTCTTATTTGAGACAAAGGCGGTAATGGATTATCTGGATTTCAAAAAGTTTGACGATATTCAGAACCAGGCTTTGAGCCGTCGCCTCTATGGCCAGGCGCTACCTATTGATAAAGAGCTGATCGAACGACACCTGATACAGCTGCGCGAAGCGGTAACTATTCTCCGCAGCCTGGGAGAAACGAAACGCGAAGAATTTACTACCGATTACCGTATCTACGGCCTGGCAGAACGATATCTACAGCTGGCCATTGAGGCTTGCTTGCAAATCTGCGGGACCCTGGTAGCCTCCTTTGAACTACGGCGTCCTGAGGCGTATCATGAACTATTGAGTATTGTAGCAGCACAGCAAATCATTCCACAAACCCTGGCGTACCGCCTTGAAGTTCTAACGAATCTGCGTGATGCGCTGATGCATGATCCCAGTACACTGAATCGCGACCTGCTCTATGACCATATACAACAACGCCTGGATGATCTGAAGATATTTGCGGATACGGTGGAAGAGAAACAGGCATAGTCATTTTCATAGAAGAAAGCTGGCACCTTTGTAGGTACCAGCTTTTCTTTCTATTGGATCAGATATGTTATTCAGTTACCAAACTGAGGGCATTAGCCTGTTCTCTGGTGGCCGCTGCCTCTTCTGGCTGACCCATCTCATCATAGATCTGCGCAAGGGTTTCATAAGCGATGATAAGGGAGGGATCCATGGCAATGGCCTGTTGAGCTGAATCGACAGCTTCATCATAGCGTTTCACTTCACGGAATGTATCGGCCAGGTCGTTGTAGTAGTCAGCGTTGAGGGGATCACTATCAATGGCATTCTGATAGTTTTCAATGGCTTCATCGTAGCGATGAAGGGCATCATAAGCAGTAGCAAGCTGGTAATACCCCTCAGGGTCATCCTCAAACCGTTCCAGCAGTGTTTTCGCTGTCGCAATAGCGTCATCATAACGTCCCAGGGAGTTGTAGGTGTCAGCAAGACCAGCATATGCGGCAGCAAGGTCATCACTTTGCAGTTCCTCACCTTGTTGAACCAGGTCCTGATAAGCGTTCATAGCCTCTTCGTAGCGTTCAGCTTCGAGGTATGTCTCTGCCAGGCTGAAACGAGCGGAAATACGGTCCGGATCAAGCTCTAGCGAACGATTATAGGCAGCGATGGCATCATTGGCATTTCCCTGTAAACCTCTCCAGGTTCCCAGGTGTTCCCAGGCATCGGCATCATCGGGTGACAATTCGACAATACGAGTATACGTCTCTGCTGCCTGGTCACGCTCACCCATCTGCTCATAGACGGCTGCGAGCATATCATAGCCGGTACGACCTGCAGGATCAAGAGCCAGCATCTGGTTTGCAATTGAAAGAGCTTCATCGTAACGACGCATATCAAGATAGAGGCTGGCGAGCTCGGCATAACGAGATGCATTACTTGGGTCATCGTCTATGCGTCGCTCCTGTTCCATCAGGCGGCGCAACTGATCGTTCACACGCTCACGAACGTCAAGCAAGTTATCCCTCGCGTTGGCGTTACCAGGATTAAGAATGAGGGCCTGTCGATAAGCTTGAATTGCGTCCTGATACAGGTTCTGAGTTCGATAAGCGTCGCCGACATTAAGGTACAATTCATCATTCTCAGGATTCAATTCCAGCGCTTGCTGAAATGTCTCTAGCGAGTCCTCGTTCAGA
This sequence comes from uncultured Ktedonobacteraceae bacterium, assembly GCA_955652655.1. GTDB lineage: Bacteria > Chloroflexota > Ktedonobacteria > Ktedonobacterales > Ktedonobacteraceae > UBA11361. Next base: position 3,716 of record CATPCK010000900.1, read on the forward strand.
CCCAGCTCTCCATAGAGGTTGCCAAGGTTGATATAGGCATCGATCAGTTGGGGATCAAGATCAATAGCTCTGCGATAACCAGCAATAGCAAGTTCTGAGTCTCCAAGATATTGCTGGGCCAATGCCAGGTTATAGCGCGCCCTCGCGTCGTCAGGGCTGATTAATACCGCCTGCTCAAAAGCTTCAGCGGCGCTCTCATAATCTCCGCTTTGGGCTGCTGCGTTGCCCTTGTCCGTCCAGGCTTGCTCCTCAGGATTACTCGCCTGTTGCAAAGTTCCATTGGTATTGTTGATATCTGGCTGTTGCATCTCATCCATATGTTTTTCTTTCCTCCTCTAATATGTCTCATATATCATGGGTACAATTGCTTACGCTGACCAAGAATACTTTCTACTCGAAAAAATAGGCTGTTAGTCCCTGGGTAGTATAGCATGCTCCAGGTGCTTCTACCAGTATTTTCACGCTTTGTTCAGGACCTTTCGCTTCGCGGGCAAGTTTCGGAATTTTCCCGTTTTCTTTAATTCGCGACCCGCAGCATGACGTGAAAGTCGTATTGAGAACCTGGAAAAAAAGACTCGGAGTATTCGATCGGTGATCCGGTCAGGTCAAAGGCAGTTGAAGTAAAGCGTAACCCGGCTTCACCAGGAGAAATCCGTAACAGTTCTGCTTCTCGCACGGTAACAATATCTGCCCTGATTTTCTGCTCAACAATATAGGGGTTGAGACCTTCGCTATTCATGAGGTTGTAAAGTGAACCATCTGATAGCTCTTTTGCCCGCTGGTAAATACTTGCAGCACGGGGGTAGGGTAAATAGTCAACTTCATAGGCAATGGGAATATCATCCGCTGTACGAAGGCGCTCAAAGCGGATAGCCTGCTCGCTATCTATCAAAGCCAGTTGCTTTCGCACGGTTTCAGATCCACGAATCAGCTCACTGACGAGAAGTAAACCGCCAGGGCGTTTCCCGCGGCGCTGAATATCTTCAGTTAAACTGGTAAGTTCGCTCTGCGTTTGTTGAACGCGCGGCTCACACACAAAGGTACCCTTACCATGCAGGCGATAAAGCAGCCCCTCATGGACAAGTTCTGAGAGAGCCTGGCGCACGGTGGCCCGACTGACATGGTAGCTTGTAACAAGTTCAGGTTCGGATGGAATGGCCGTATGAGGAGCAAGGTGACCAGAGCGGATTTGTTGTTTCAGCACTTCTTTGAGCTGATAATAGAGTGGCAGAGGATTTGTACGTTCTAATGTAGGCATATGCGGTTTCCCTTATGTCCAGACAACTGTAAATAGCACGACAATGAGTAACGGGGAAAATATATCACATATAAGATCAATAGTCGAGAGGAAATAGGGAGAGAGAATTGGTAAATAGCGCATCATCCTGAGGTCTCAGGATGATGCGCTATATATTTCCACAGTAGATGGACTGGCATTATTAGTTGGTTACGACGCGGTCGATTTCTCTCTTTAGACGTATGCGATCCGCACCAACAACACGACCAACTTCCTCACCGCCTTTAAAGATGATAAAGGTAGGAATGCCCTGGATACCCAGGCGAGTTGGAGTGTTTGGATTTTCGTCAGTATCCACTTTAACGAAAACCAGCTTGCCCTTATATTCGTCGCTCAATGATTCATAATAGGGGGCGATTGATCGACAGGGGCCACACCATGCAGCCCAGAAATCAACAACAGTTGGCGAATCTGATTTGAGGACTTTTGTCTCAAAATCCTGGTCGCCGACATGAACAAGATTGGCATGTGTACTCATATGATAGGTTCTCACTCTCTTTCTTATCTGAAAATGTATCTAACACCTTTGCGTAAAGCAGCTTGAGATACTGTTCCTTCATCTAGTGTAACAAATCAACAGGCATCATTATTCCGATTGTTCTCCATTATTATATGCTCAAACCTGGTGAATGGTAAACAGGAATACAATGCTGCTTCAGCTACCTGCGGCGACCTCCCTGCAAAATGGAGAGCAGTTCCAAAATGAAGAGGAACAGGTTGAGTACAGCAAGGAAAATGGAGATGGTCAAACCAATGGCGTTAGGCATGGTATCAGCCATGTATTTCGCACGTTGGACATTGAAAATGACAAAGCCAGAGAAGAGAGCAATGCCAAAGAGAGAGATGATCAGCTGAATGAGGGTGGTATGAAAAATGCCGCCAAAGAAAAGGCCCAGCAGGGAAGTTACCAGCAGCAGAATAAGGCCAAAGAAAAGGTAATCACCCAGACGTGAGAAGTCGCGCTTTGTAATCCAGGCATATGCTCCTAATCCAAACGCAGAGACGGCTGTAATCAGGAAAGCCTCGCCCAGTATATTGCTCGCGTTCGACAGGTAGTAGCTAATGAGCGGAGCAAGTGACATCCCTTCCAGGAAGGTAAAGAGGTAGAGCAAGAAGAGATTCAGCCCTGGCCTCTGAATGACGAATTGAAGAATAATGAGAACGACCAAACCTGCAATGGCTATAATCCAATAGGTGCCAAAGCTAATATTCAAAAAGAAGCCAACAAAGGTA
>CATPCK010000901.1 GCA_955652655.1 uncultured Ktedonobacteraceae bacterium
ACATTGGCCACTTAAAGCGATCGCACGAGTCGTATTCGCCGTTACGAGCCAGGCAAGAGGGAACCAATAGACCTGGGATTGGGACGGGGTATTGGGAAGAGGAATGAAGGGTGTGGTGTCCTACGGCTCTGGTGCCCTTTCCGTGATTCAAAGGCCATAGTGAAAACAGATCCAGGTGAAGACCAGCTGCGCAAGCTCATCGACGTTTGCTCAATCCGGTAGGGATGAGGGTGAACCACGGACAATGTACAAGAGCCGGTCCTCCATCACACCCAATGGCAGAAGATCAAGGTTGCTCGTCTTCCTGCTCAGCTTTCTCTGCGGCAATGCGCTTCAAGTTGTGATCGGTCTCGCGTTCAGTGAAGGAGCTCAGGTTCTCCCCATCATGATCACGAAGAATGGCGCGTGGTAGCGGGACGGTCTCGCGTTCGGAGAAGGAGGTCAGGTTCTCACGGTAGGCGCTGAGGAAATTGAGGAGACCCAACGCTTCGGTTGGGGTCAAGTCGAAATTGATGCCCGACATGTGTCTGAGGACGAGACCGGTGTCCTCCATGCGTACCCGATATCTGCCAATGATTGCATCCATGTTCCGCTCCTTGTTCATGTGGTAGCTGTGAGTCGTGCTTACCAGGATGAATATAATCTTGTTCAATGAAACTATAGAAGCTTTTGAAGTATTTGTCAATGGTTGTGGGATTCCCGCGTATCCGGAAGAAAGGAGGGTTGCACAAGCGACTCCTCCTCAGGTCGTCGAAGCGACATTATTTCGCGTCGGAGTAATGTCGCCCGACCCTATGAAGTGGCTCTACAGGCCGATTGAAAGCTTTTGGAAGAGGAGTTATACTACATAATGTCAATACACAACAGTATCATTAGGCTTCTCAAGCCACTCCAGAATATGCAACATTATTAAAACTCTTAATAATATCCCTTCAAAGCAGGCACAAAAACGGTACCATACCCTCTATAGAATACCTATGCTTCCCACAACATTGACATATGCTTCAATTGCTTCTACACTCTCATTGAGCAGGTGCACATTCATCCTGGTAAGCACGAGCCACCACCACCACACGAACAAGGAGCAGAAAGTGGATGCAATCATTGGCAGATATCGGTTACACATGGAGGACACAGGTCTTATTCTCAGACACATGTCGGGCATCAATTTCGACTTGACACCAGCCGAAGCGTTGGGTCTCCTCAATTTCCTCAGCGCCTACCGTGAGAACCTGACCTCCTTCTCCGAACGCGAGACCGACCACAGCTTAAAGCGCATTGCCGCAGAGAAAGCTGAGCAGGAAGACGAGCAATCTTGATCTTCTGGCATAGGGTGTGATGGAGGGTACCGCACCACACCCTTCACTCTTTTTTCCAATACCCTGTACCAATCCCCTGTCTATTCGTCCCTTCTTGTTTGCACGTAAGGTCAAATAGGCCTCGTGAGACCGCTTCAAATGCCCAATGTCAAGTGATGCTCAAATCATCGTAAAAAAAAGAGATTTCCAGCAAGAGGTACAATAACTCGGCAATTCTGTATAAGCAGCTAGAAGGTCGCAAGGAGGCCGATCAGAATGCCCAGGATACCACCTACTATTACCTGGACAGGGGTATGACCGATCAATTCACGCAGACGTTTTTCAGCAAAAGGATGCCCCTGAAACGCTTCATCAATCATCTGATTGAGAATACGCGCCTGGATACTTACCGCCCGGCGTACCCCGGCAGCATCATACATCACAATAGCAGCCAGGACAACAGCAATAGCAAAGGACGCTGAGCTAAGTCCAGAAACACGTCCTGTAGCAGTGGCAAGTCCCGTCACTAACGCCGAATGCGAACTTGGCATCCCACCCGAAGAGACGAGCCGGCTAAATATGAGTTTACGTTGACGAATAAGCTCATAGATGGTTTTACCGACCTGTGCAACTGCCCATGCTAAGAGAGCTGCTATCAGGATACGATTATCAAGCAGAGAAGTACCCATTGTTTGTTCTGTCTTGTCTCCTCTATGGCAATTCTAGTGGCCGCGATATGATCGTGCCCTGGTTATCAACGCTCAGTTGTTGCACACGCAGTTCCGCCTTCTGAAGCAATTCATTGCAATATTGTGCCAGTTTCATACCCTCTTCGTAATATTGCAGGGCGCGTTCAAGCGGCATCTGTCCGTCTTGTAATGCAATTACTGCAGCTTCAAGTTGTGCATAGGCTTCTTCAAAAGTTAATGATTCCATCATTCACCATCCATGCGATCATTTAAGGAGGTCGCGTCCAGGTTCATACAGTTGCTTCTCTGCGCCATCGTTAGTCCTTCAGATTCTACGTACTTCAACTGGGATACTGCCATCAGTAACCTGAATGGTCAAACCTTCGCCAGGCCGCGTTTGCTTTATACTGGTAACTATTGTTGAGTCGATGTCACGGCGCACTACAGCATAGCCACGCGCGATGGTGATCAAAGGGCTGAGAGCATGTAAACGCAAAGCCATACCACTCAGGCGTTCACCACGCAACGTAAGGATGTGCCGTAAGCGCGTCTGTAAAAGTGCAGAGGTGTCGTCAAGCTGCTGACGGCGTCTATCCAGTAGATTGCCGGGATTGGCTCTTTGCAGGTCTCGCTGAACACGCTCCAGTTTCTCGGCCATATCTCCCAGACATTCTTCCATCAATTCAGTTAATTCCAGTTGTTTTGCCTGGATATCGTCTTGCCATTTTGTGATGTCAGGTACCGCGGCGGAAGCCGCTGCAGTCGGTGTGGATGCTCGATAATCCGCGACAAAATCTGCAATGGTGAAATCTGTTTCGTGACCGACGCCACTGATGATGGGGATACGAGAACGGGCAATAGCACGTGCTACGATCTCCTCGTTGAATGCCCACAGCTCTTCAATGGAGCCGCCTCCACGTCCAAGGATAATTACTTCTGCCTCACCATGCTCATTAAGAAGGTCAAGGGCGGCAGCGATAGAAACAGGAGCTTCACTCCCCTGCACCAATGTCGGAGCCAGAAGCACTTCTGCTAAAGGGTAACGCGCATGGAGAACACGCAGCATGTCTCGCAGTGCCGCAGCCTGGGGTGAAGTTACAATGCCAATAACAGCTGGTTGTTCCGGCAAGGGGCGTTTGCGATTCTCATCGAAGAGACCCTCCGCAGCTAGACGCGCCTTGAGTTGCTCAAAGCGGAGGAAAAGTGCCCCCTCTCCTATCAATTCAACACATTCAACGTACAGTTGAAGTTTGCCATCACGCTCATAATATGAAATACGCCCATTGGCGGCAATGGCTATACCATCACGAAGGACGGGCGCCGATGAACGTAAACGAGCATTCTTAAAGAAGACACAATGCAATTGTGCCTCAGCATCCTTGAGAGTGAAATAACAATGGCCGGAGGAGTAGGTTTTGTACCCTGAGATTTCACCCTGGACCCAGATATTCTGTAGGACATCGTCTACTTCCATCAGTTCTTTTAGATAGCGAGACAATTGAGCAACGCTCAACACCGCTGGAGCATCGAAATAGTACATCAGGTTCCCTCACCCTCGGTGGAGCTATCGATAACCATGAGTTTTTGCCCATACTCTACTGGCTGCCCTTCCTGCGTCAGAATCTCAATGACACGGCCAGCGACGGGTGACTCCACATCATTGATGACGTTCAGGGATTCGATAGTTGCCACGAGTTGCCCCTCCTTCACATGATCGCCCACCGCTACCAACGTTCCGCCCCTGGGTTTGGCCCATACGTGAAAGATACCCACCAGGTGAGAGAATATGTAATGTTTCGTTTCTGCGGATGCAGTAGTAGAAACAGTCAATTGAGCATCCACGGAAGGTAATTCGGCCTGCGGATTCATGACAACTCCCTGAAGTTGCATATTGTGTTCATCAAGCTTTACCTTACGTAACACCAGGTGTGTCCCTTCTTCAGCTCGCCTAAACTCCAATTCGGAAACGTCACTCTGGTCGAGCAATTGTACCAGGCGCTGCAAAAGCTCAACACTGATAACACTGGCAGTTTCGCTCGCCTCGCCGTCAAACGGTCCTTTGTCATTTTCTTTAATGGAGGGGGATATTCGGCGTCCCGCTCGGTGGGTACCCTGTTTTCCATCCATACTACTCTCTCCTGGCGGAGCATGATAGTGAAGATGAACAATGCTGCAATCGGGAGATGATCAAAACAGTCAAAATAGAGGAGAAAACGTTGTTCCACCTGCCGCGATCAGTTCGTACATGTTCACTTTAGCAATCTTACGCTCGCTCTACATATGCACCAGACGTTGTATTGACACGTATTAAATCACCATTTGAAATGAAAAGCGGCACCTGCACAACAAACCCAGTCTCGGTAGTGGCAGGTTTGGTACCGCCTGTAGCAGTATCACCTTTGAAACCAGGCTCGGTATAGGTTACCCGCATGACAACCTTTTCAGGTGGCTCAACGGAAATTGCTTCTCCCTCATATGTGATAAGATCGAGTTCCAGGTTATCAACCAGGAAGTTTTTCGCATCACCAAGCTGTTGTGCAGACAGCACGACATCATCATATGTACTGGTATCCATGAAATGATATTGATCGCCATCCTGATACTGGTAGGTCACTGTACTACGGTCGAGATAGACACGTTTAAACTTTTCACCTGCATCACATGTACGGTCAAAGGTGGAGCCGGTGCGCAGGTTGCGCAGTTTCATGCGCACTATCGCACCGCCGCGCCCCATTTTTACATGCTGCCAATCTAGTACGCTGCACATCTGCCCTTCAAATTCGATGGTTACACCTTTCTTCAGGTCACCCGTGGATATCATAGAGTATAGCTCCTTGTAGGTTAGCGCAACGCATTGCGGCAGTGGCATCAGCGTTGTAATACCAGTGCGGTTGGTGATTGTGTTAAGACTTCAACACTATTTTCTTTTATCAGGACACAATCTTCGATACGTACGCCGCTCCAGCCAGGAATATAG
>CATPCK010000902.1 GCA_955652655.1 uncultured Ktedonobacteraceae bacterium
GCCAGGATAAACGGTCCCGGCATAAGAATCAACAGGTAGTAAGGATACATAGTGACGGAATGGCGCGTGAGAATTAGAAGCAATACTACTTGCCAGACAAGCAACATCATCAGGCCACACCTGTATGGTGTGGCACGAAGTGTTGTCCACCAATTTCGTAGAAGAGACCATGGCTTAGCAGACACCTCTTTATGAGGAAGGGTATGAGATAATGCACTTCGTCCAGTCCAAAACGCCTGTACCCCCACGGTTGCCAGGCCTCCCAAAACCAGGAACTGGAGCGTGTAGCGGAGCACGCCAAGTATTGGCGCAAAGAGGCGCGGGACTGATGCCGAACTCTTCGGCAATTGAGAGTACATGTTGAAACCGTTGGGGCTGAGAAGAAATCTGTAATAATAGATGGCATCTGTGTTGAAATGCGCAGGTAATTTTGCTGCTCTGAGGGTAATAAAGAGATCAACAAATTTTGATGAGAGCTCCCAGAGAATATATGGGAAGAAGATGAGGAGAAGCGAGGCGATGCCCAGGGCCAGGTCACGCCAGCGAACTGTACCTGGAGCAAGCACAACAGCCGCCAACAGTGGAATAGCCAGCAAGGTCGATGTTTCATGTAACTGATAGGAAATACCTATGAGCAATAATGCCGGGAAGAACCACCCCTTTCTTCGTTCAACAACTCCCCAGAAGAGCGCGAACATGAAAAGAAGGATCACAGGGGCCAGCATATTCGGTTGCCAGAGGAAACGCGCGTAATTCAGCGGCTTGGCGGCGGCGGCATAGAGCAGCGCCGCGCTAAGAGCAGCGATCCGCCCGTAGTAGCGGCGGGTGAAGAAATAGGTCAGTAAAACTGCAATTGTATTGAATAAGCCTATCATCACTGTTGCCCAGAGGGGGTCAGCGCTGACGGCGGCAGGTATCATTAACGGGTAGATGGCGGCGGGTGGATGTTCAATGCCGATAGAGGCACGATTGCTCACGATGGGTAACAGCCCATGTTGCACAGCTTCGCGAGCCATGCTAAAAATAGTGGCCTGATCGTCATCAAATTCGGAGGTATTAAGTGCGTAGAGGCGTAAGAATCCAGCTACTAGCAGAATGAGATAGATATCCCAGGTGAAAAGCCATGAAAAGAGAACGTGTCTATTGCGCCTGACCTGCAATTGTGAATTACCACCTGCTTTTTTTGATGCCTGCTTTTTCGGCAGCGTCAGATTCATTGCCTCAAGACCCTTCTGACAGCCTCTATGCTCGCTGTAACCACTACATTCTCCCCAGGTTGAGGAATGCCTGTAAGTGTATCCTTGAGCAGGTTCCCTGTCAGCACGCCTACTACACTCTCATCGCGTTTCATCACGCCGCGTTCGACCAGTTTGCGTATGCCTGCCAGCGTAGCGGCAGAGGCGGGTTCGCAGCCGAGGCCTGAGCGATCTATGATGGTTTTCGCTGCCAGGATTTCAGCGTCGGTTACTTCTTCAACCAGACCATTGCTTTCTTCGATGACCCGTCGCGCGCGTGTGAAGCTTACAGGGTCGCCGATCTTAATGGCGGTAGCGACCGTTTGCGCCTGGACCGGTTCCCGCGTGGCAAAACCCTGCTGAAAACTGCGATAGAAAGGATTCGCGCCCGCAGCCTGAATCGAGGCAAAGCGCGGCATATGGCTGATCAGAGAGAGCTGATAGGCCTGACGAAAAGCTTTCCCGATGGCCGACGTATTGCCAAGATTGCCGGCGGGAAGTACAAGCCAGTCTGGGGCCTGCCAGTTCAATTGTTGCAAAAGTTCAAAACCGATCGACTTCTGCCCTTCAACACGATAGGGATTGAGTGAATTGAGCAGGTAGATGCCCAGTTCGTTACAGACCTGTTCGACCAGTTGCATTGCAGCGTCGAAGTCACCATCGACCTGGATGGTCGTCGCGCCATAAGCCAGGGACTGGGCTAATTTCCCCACAGCGACATTGCCAGCGGGCAAGAACACGATACCACGCATTCCCGCCTGCGCAGCATACGAGGCCAGCGAAGCAGAGGTGTTCCCGGTCGAAGCACAGGCGACAGCCTGGGCCCCCAACAAGGAAGCCATGGTGACACCTACCGTCATACCGCGATCTTTGAAACTACCTGTAGGGTTTTCACCCTCGTGTTTTAAAAAGAGGTGATCTAGCCCGGCATAGGAACCGATCTGCCGATGTCCAATGCGGCCCGCACCACAGTTTTCCATTCCAACCGGGTAAAGACCTGTATTCCCCTCTGGGCGGCTGACAATGTATTGTCCAGGAACTGGCAGGATCAATTCACGATAGCGCCAGACACCACTATGATCAGGCAACATATTACCTGTGTTTACAGGCCAGGTGGGAGGAGCAGATGCCCGTTCGTCAAAAAGCTGGCGCAAGTCTGTTGCGCCGGCAGGAGGGGCTAACTCGACATCGAGAACACCGCCACAAGTGCAGCGATAACGCGGTTTCCACCCTGCTTCTATGCCTGGATAGAGGGCTGAACATTCTACGCACCGCAGCGAAATCGTACGTAACGTCTCTTTTGCCGATGACATAAGGGCATCTTTCATTAGAGCGAAATTTCCTTACCTGGTCGTGCTGGCGACCAGTAATAGTGATCTTCATAACGCGCGCTCGCTTCCTTACGCACGCGACCACGCGGAGTATTGATTACGCGGGCTCCCTGTTGGTCCGCACGCAGGATCCTACCGGTCCCTTTGATACCGAAGGCGTGAGCCGTGTCCTGCATCGCTCGCAACACCTCATGAAAATGGGAACTGGTTAGCGCGATTAACGACGAGCCCCCGCCAGAAAGACAGGCACCATGAGCCCCGGCAGCTATAGCCGCATCGATAATATCCGGCATAGCCGGGAAGAGCGCCTGGCGATATGGCTGGTGCAAACGATCCTGCATGGCTTCACCGATCAGCTCATAACGCCCGGTTTGTAAGGCAGTCAACAGCAGGGCTACACGCCCGGTATTAAAAGTTACGTCGGCCTTTGAATAGCTCGATGGAAGTAGTTTTCTGCCGGCCACGGTATCCATTGGAAAGGATGGTGTAAAAATGACGGCCTTGAGTGCGTCTGGAAACGGTGTTTTCACCGCGTGTATTTTCCCATCTACGCTGGTTGTCGCAACCAGGCCGCCAAGTAGCGCCGGGGCGACATTGTCGGGATGGTTACCCGCTTCTGCCTCCACAGCTAATGTTAAAAGTTCCTCCCTGGATGCTGCTTTATTTCGTAAGCGCAACAAATCATTGGCCGCCACCAATCCTCCAACGACAGCGGTAGCACTGCTTCCCAGTCCGCATCCCGGAGGAATGTTGACGGTCATGCGTATGCGAACAGCGGGAGGATCAACCTGTTGTTGTTTAAAGAGCAAAACGAAGGCGCGAAAAAACAGGTTATCCGGCCCTGTGGAGAGATTTGCACCTAAATTACCCCGCACTTCGATAAATGGAAGGTGAGGGTTATCTCCACTTTCGGTTACTTCAAAGCGATTATATAGTTGTAGTGCCAGTCCCAGGCTATCAAAGCCTGGGCCGAGATTAGCCGACGTGGCGGGTGTTAAGACTGTTGTTGAGGCAGGTAATACCAGTGCCATCGCTAGCATCCCGCCTTTCTGATGTAACGCGCATTGCTTTTTCCTTTTCAGGTGCGACTATTTTATCATGATTACGGTTTTTTGTAACCTGCGCAAGTACGAAAGTAAGGGTTTTCTTTTTTGAATGTGGCCTCGCGACCTCCGGTCGCTCGCCAAATTTTTTTGTGTCGAATTGGCAACACGAGACATCCCGAAATTTTGCTGGAGCGGGGCCCTCAGGGGAAGGGACCGCCAAACCCGTAGGGGCGGGAGTGGGGTGGACGTGGAGTGGGGACGCTTGCGTCGCCCATAGGAGGAGTAGCAATGCAAGTA
>CATPCK010000903.1 GCA_955652655.1 uncultured Ktedonobacteraceae bacterium
CACATTACAACCGAGCATGTCTTCGAGATCTATGAGGAGCCCGCTAAGGTCTAATAGGCTTCGGCCAGGCTCCATATCCACCAGGAGGTCGATATCACTTTCAGAATCTGCTTCCCCACGTACAACTGACCCAAAAACACGTACGTTATACGCGCCATGTCTGTATGCAGTGTGAAGAATGTCTTCGCGTTTTGTTTGCAAAATCTCGTCAAGAGACATGAGTGTGATCCCTTTTCTTTAAAACTCCATTCGTACACATTCTATCATAGCCTAAGACGTGGCATCATCATTACATAGATAACGATCAAACCTCTATCTCCATCCTCAACAGCGCGGACGATAACGACTTCCCCAAAGCATCACTTCTTAGTGATCGGGAGGCGCCTCCATCCAGCGCCCCGTGCAGCACAAATTTGAGAGCGAGAACATTGGGAACCTCAAATCGCTCAACTTCCCCTGTGATGATCCCCTGGAAGTGCTGCTTCACTCGCCCGGCGGTCACCTCTCTTGCTAAGAGATCGTATGTCTGCCGGTCAGGAGCGAAGAGGCTCAGGTCAGCTTTGTCACCTTTGTCGCCCGAACGAGCATGGGCGAGATGAACCAGTTGCTTTTTCATCAAGCTTCCTCCACACTGACCCTGATGTATTCCTCGACTATAGCCCGCGGCGCCAGCGTGGGCCAGATACCGAGCAACCCCCGTGGCTCCATCATGCCGCCCGCGCCGCCGATGAAGGGAGGGCCGCTGAGTGCCAGCGGCGGGAACAAGCGTCCCAGCTTCGCCGCTTCTCGTTTGTCGGCGCAGCGCACAGCAATACGTAGATAGACTTCGTTCAAATCATGGGCATGGCCAGGGTCGGCCAGTGGACCATGGATAGAGTTATAACCGAGGTACTCAACCACCGTCTCCTCCGCCTTGAGGTCGATCTCTTGCATTTGCTGCTGGATAATCTCCGCGGCAGTCTGGGCCTTCGCCAACGCATCAGGCCATGCATACCCCAGCATCGCCTGCCCCATCACACCGTCTTCGTAACCTGCCACGACCTTCAAGGTGTCGGGAGCTGGTCGCCCTGTCGCACCAGTCACGCGAACTTGATCAGGACCAATCTCTTCCATGTGCAAAGTAGTCATATCTACATCGACATCCGGGGTCATATAGTGGCGAGGATCATGCACCTCGTATAACAACTGCTCGCGTAAAGTATCAAAATTGACACGACCGCCCGTACCAGGCGCTTTAGAGATAACAGCCTCGCCGCTCGCCCATACTTCTGCGATGGGATAACCGATATGAGCCAGGTCAGGTATGGAGCGCCAGTCTCCGCCGAAGTTGCCACCCGTTGCCTGCCCACTACACTCGAGCAGGTGGCCGACCACTATACCCTGTGCCAGCCTGTCCCAGTCATCCCAGCGCCAGCCCAGCTCATGGATCAACGGGGCCAGGAAGAGCGCGGCATCGGCGACACGCCCCGTCAGCACGATATGCGCGCCTCCATCCAGCGCCTCCACAAGTGATCGCGCCCCCAGGTAGGCGTTGGCAAAGACTAAACGCTCGCGTACAGCAGCAATATCCTCCCCTGTATCCATGTGGGCGAGCGAGACGCCCGCTACCTGTAGCTCATCCAGCCGCTCATGCACCGAATCCCCTAACACAACCCCGACCTTGATTTTCAAGCCAAACTGTTTGAGGGCGGTTAACAACACTTCTCTTGCCGCCATGGGATTCAACCCGCCAGCATTCAGGATAAATTTCACTCCCCTGGGAATGGCTATAGGAAGTAGCTCGGCCAACATGGGGACAAGATCGCGCGTGTAGCCCAGGTTTGGGTCGCGCTGGCGATCTTTCTGCAGAATGGCCAGCGTTAATTCCGCCAGGTGATCAGAGGCTACGTACTGTACATTGCCTCGCTCGATACTCGCTTTGATCGGTCTCCAGGAGTCGCCATAAAAGCCGAGGCCTCCGGCTATACGTACCGATTTCATATACTGCCTCCTTGCTCCCTTGCCTCCTTGCTCCCTTGCCAACCAACTTCCTTGCTCTCTGGTCCTCTCTATCTCATACCAAACAGTTCTCTGGCGATCAGCAACTGGCGAATTTCGTTGGTGCCCGCGCCGATCTCACCCAACTTGGCGTTGCGCCACATGCGCTCGACCTCGAAATCGGTCAGATACCCCCAGCCGCCATGGATCTGCAGCGCCTCGTCCGCAGCCCGCATCGAAGCTCTTGCCGTGAACAGCAGCGCTGCAGCCGCCTCTTTACTGACACGCTTTCCCTGTTGCGCCAACCACATGCAGCGGTGCGCCATCAGCCGCGCTGCTTCAAGGTCGGTATACATATCGGCGATCTTGGCCTGAATCAACTGGAAGTTGGCGATAGGCTGCCCAAACTGTTCGCGCTCGGTGGCGTACTTCATCGACACTTCCAGGGCCGCTTCTAAGCCGCCAATAGCACTGACGGCGAAAAAGGCCCGTTCCAGGTCGAGGCCACTCATCACGACCTTGAATCCCTCGTTGACTTTGCCCAGCACATTCTCTTCCGGCACGAAGGCGTCCTCAAAAACCAGTTCGCCGGTGGGAGAGCCACGCATGCCGACCTTTTCCAGCTTGCGGGCAACATGATAGCCGGGCGTCTTTGTCTCGAAGATAAAGGCGGTGATGCCCCGGCTGCCAGCCTCCGGCTTTGTCTTGGCATAGACCACCAGCAGGTCGGCGATGGGACCGTTGGTGATGAACATCTTTGTGCCGTTGAGCAGGTAGCCACCGCTGGTAGCACGCGCAGTCATCTGTATACCCATGGCATCAGAGCCAGCGTTCGGTTCGGTGAGGCCCAAGGCCCCGATCATCTCTGTACTGGCCAGTCTGGGCAGGTACCTCTGTTTTTGTTCCTCTGTGCCATTACGCAATATATTATGTGCGCACAAATTTAAATGAGCTCCGAAGGACATGGCAATCGCCCCGTTCGCTCGTCCAATACCACGAGAGACCAGCGCAGCCATCAAGAAATCACCGTCGCTGCCGCCATACTCTTCAGGAATGGCAATCCCTGTATAGCCTTGATCTGCAAGACGTTGCCACATCCAGCGCGGGAAATCGTCGCTGCGTTCTATCTCAGCATTGTGCGGCCTGATTTCATCCCTGGCAAAAGCAAAAGCACTTTCGTAGGCGAGTTGATGCTCTTCTGGGAGTTCAAAGTCCATGACTTGTTGATCCTTTCTGGCGTTGCGAACAATGGTCGATCTCATCATCCGGGTCATCTTCTCTCTTAAGAAGTCGTAAGATTCTTGAGTTAAAAGTAGTGTACGCTGTAGCAGCAAAAAATTACAAGGGGTGAAAAGCTTTTTCATGTTATACTATCATCAACTATTTGAAACACAGCAGGTAGGAAACACCTCAACGTCGGGAAGTAGAAAAGATGGTCACATGCTCAATACAACTTCTCTCAACGCGGTAAACAGTTCCACATTCTCACCGCAAACCGTTAAGCCTCTTTATGATAGCTA
>CATPCK010000904.1 GCA_955652655.1 uncultured Ktedonobacteraceae bacterium
AGATATATAACACGAAGATATAAAAATGTCAAGGGCCTGGGGAAGGAAAATTTGGTATTGGCAAAAGAGTGAAGGTGGTCCATTCGTAACGCTTCCCGTAACGATTTCGAGATGGTCTCCTGGTACTATCAATGTAGATACAAGAAATCTACATCTGGAGATGATCTAGATCTCTCGAAAGGATACTAATATGTCTCCCTCAACACTACTTCAAACTGAGGTAAAGAAATGGCGAGTCATCGTCTTCACCATTGTAGCCGGGCTACTTACTCTCCTGCTATTGTATGGAGGTCTGGGCGATCTCCTCCTACTGAATGGTCAATCTGGCTTTCCCTCCTCTATTCACCGCTGGCACGAGGCCCAGTCGGGTACCTTTACTGCTCTCGTGTTTGGTGGCAGTCTGCTGGCATTGCTCTGGCGTCCACAGCTCAAGCCACTCGTAGCGCAGTTTGTTGTGTTGAGCATAGCCCTCGTGAGTCTTTGCTTTGCAACCCTTTCAGGGTCCGGGTTCAACCCCATCGTCTTAGCCATCGGTGCCGTACTCATCGCTATCCTGGTGGCTGCTTATCCTAAGCCTCGCGCCTTGCTACATTTCGGACGGGAAGGGTCTCCGAGCTACCCACTGTTGTTGCTGACCCTGATAGCCGCGATGTTGCTGGCCCCAATCATTGCCCGCGAACTCACCTGGCAAATCCTCGGCATGACGGCGCATGATGTCCACGCGCTGAACTACCACTGGATTACCTCTGTCGTCCTTGCCTTGATGCTCATCCTGGCTGGCGTTTTATCATCAACGAAGGGTTACGGCTGGCAGGCATTGGGTCTCATTACCGGGGTTGCTTACCTCTACCTCGGGTTTGCGGCACTGCTGTTACCAGAATACGCCGGAAGTTGGGGGACGGTCGGTGGGACTCTAGGGCTACTCGCCGGGCTCAGCTACATTACCATAACGATCGTGGAGGCGCGCAGGAGAAGCAGGATAGTTCGGGGGTCTGCGGTTGGAACATTGGGGTAGAAAACGGAGAAGCCTAGACATTTGGAGAGAAGGCTTCCCGTGAGCTGGCTCGACGGAGGGAGAGCTCCTTCGCTGCGCTCAGGATGACAGGCATGATCTCCAAATGTCTAGGAGAAGCATCTGCGCATTGACAAATAGAACATCAGTTCAGTATACTGTACATATGTTAGTACAAACCCTCCCTGATGCAATAACCAGGCTGAGCCAGATAGGCGATGTGACTCACTTTGAACCGGCGGGTGACCAGCCGCAGAGCGAACGGCGCAGGATTCCTTACCAGGCCCGCAGCCTCGCGGACTGTATCACGAACGTGTCCACGCCTAAAGGTAAGAAGCCATTGCTGAAGACAATGGTAACAACGGCTTGCGAAAGAAACTGCTTTTATTGCCCGTTTCGCGCAGGACGGAGCAAGACGAAGCGCGTCACCTTCGGCCCGGACGAACTGGCCAGCGGCTTTGATACATTGCAGCGATCTGGACAGGTAGAGGGCATGTTCCTTTCGTCGGGTATCATCAAGGGGAGCGTGACCACGCAGGACAAAATCATCGACACGGTCGAGATCATCCGCACAAGATACAACTACCAGGGATACCTGCACCTCAAGATCATGCCGGGGGCCGAGTATGATCAATTATACCGGGCGATGCAACTGGCTGACCGGGTCTCGGTCAACCTGGAAGGCCCAACACAAGAGCGTTTGGACGCCCTGGCTCCAAAGAAAGATTTTCAGCACGAACTCCTGCGTATGCTGCAATTAGCAGAACAAATACGCCGCACTCACCCATATGAAAAGCTCGCGGGTACCGTGACCCAGTTCGTTGTCGGAGCAGTCGGCGATACCGATCAGGAATTACTTTCACTGAGCAACCGTCTCTATCGGCAATATGGACTGACACGTGCGTATTACTCCGGCTTCAGCCCCGTCATCCAAACCCCCTTTGAAAACTTGCCTGCTACTGATCCTCTCCGTGAACATCGTTTGTATCAAGCCAGCTTTTTGCTTCGTGATTATAGCTGGAAGGTGGAGGACTTGCCCTTTTTGTCAGATGGAAATATGGAGCTTCAACTTGACCCGAAGCGCGCGTGGGCAGAGCGGTATTTACGGGATGCCCCCATTGAAATCATGACTGCAAGACGTGACCAACTGCTCCGCATACCAGGCATTGGTCCTGTGGGAGTAGATGCCATTCTCAAGGCACGACGACAGGGTCGCCTGACAGAGCTGACGCATTTGCGGCAGCTGAATATCCACGCAGTGGAGCAGGTTGCTCCATATATCTTGCTGGATGGGCGGAGACCAGTTACACAGATGAAGTTGTTCTCGTGACTTACCCACTACTGCCACTTAACTAACGAGGCGCGCCTGCCTGGCACAGGCAAAGACACGTATCGTTACTCGGACCACGGCGTTACCGGCTTCGACATCAGTTCGCCGTCTACATAGATCGCATCCACGCGCTCATTGAAAAAGCTGAGCAGTCCAGCGATCGGCGAGCAGGCGGGTAGTGGTTCACGGTACCTCCACACGATATCCTTGAATAGCCTCGCGCCTACCCTGGCTGATAGATAGGACGCCTGGCCTTTGTAGGGACAACGAGTGATGAACTCGGTAGGCTCCAAAAGTTCCATATTAACGTCTTGCTCAGGAATGTAATAGCGCGTTGGAAGTCCTGTCTCGATTAACAGCCGGGGGCGCTGTGTATCTGCTATGGTTACACCGCCGAGGACAACACGGACATGACGGGAGCTGGGCAGGATATCCACCCGCTTATAGGGATCTCGCGCGTGAGCAAAAACCTGCTCATCCTCTTCATACCAGGCGTCCATCTGGTCCCAGTAAAAGGCCATATAGCCTTTGACCTGCGGGCCATCAGGCAACGGGCTCAGATAGCTCCACGCGGCGCGTTCGGCCACGCGGTCGTCGACCCGTATCGTCCAGTATGATGCCTCCCCTTTTAAGGGCGAACTGGTGTGATAATCAGTCGCTTCAAGCACATCCTCACGCACATCTTGCAGCGGGAAGTAGAAAACCGGTAAATGACCATACTCGTGCAGTAGCATGACGTGCTTGCTATCGGCGATTGTGACCCCACCAAAGATGACACGCACGCGCCTGTTGCTGTCTTCCCAGCGAAACCGCTGCCCCTGGCTGAATGAAGGCGAAGTCCCCGGGCCCATAAACAAGTCTTCAAGAACTGGCTTCATACTGTTTCTTCTCCCTGTCTTTATTGAACGTTCGCAAGATCTTCCAATTGTTGATGCGAACGACTGTCGTGAGAACCGTCACCATCGCGATTGCCTCCGTATGTTGGGAGTGTTACAATCTTTGTACTAATTCCACTATACCATAGCAGCGAGGAATCATCGTCAGAAAGTTGTGAGATGATCTGAAGTAAGGGACGAGGTTCATCATGAGGAGATAATTTATGCAGCAGCTACAACCTCTACAAGACAAGCCTCTACAGGAGGGAGAACTTCGCGCGGTTGTCTGGCAAAATGGCAAGATAAGTACAGAGAGTCCGCCTGAAAAGTTACAAGAGGTATTGCAGGACCCACACGCGTTGATCTGGCTCGATATCGTGGGCAATTGCGGTCCGCAGGAAACGCTCTTGCACAACGTCTTTGAACTGGCTCCTATCACTATTCAGACCATGGCTGAGGAGAAAGAGCGCGCGAAATTTAACGAGCAGGATAACTACTATTACCTGGTAGTACACGGCATGTCGTTTGATACACAAACAAATGAGGCTGTCACACCCAAGATCGATATCGTCTTTGGGAAGAATTTTTTAATCACTTCGCACTACGCGTCACTTCCCTGGCTTGACTCACTATTTGAAGAGGCCCAGGAAAAGAGCGCTGAAGAACATCTGATGAGCCGGAGTATAGCATTCCTCTTATATACTCTCCTTGATGCACTCGTCGATAGCTATTTTCCAGTACTCGACGATATCGATGAAATTATTGATGACCTGGAAGATGTGACGGTGAATTCCACCTCAAACGATGTACAGGTACGTATCTTCCGTATCAAACGCTCTCTGGCACAGATGCGGCGTGTTATCAGTCCACAGGTCGAAGTCGCCAATGCGTTGGTGGCGCGCACAGGCAAATTCGTCCCCGCGGAATTGGAACCCTATTTCGCAGACATACATGATCACCTGATACGCGCATTCGAAGTGCTGGATTCCTATCGTGACTTGATGAGTGGCATGCTGGACGTGTATCTTACCACTGTTTCCAACAGGCTCAATACTGTAATGAAGCAACTCACGATTATAGCTACCGTCTTCATGCCTATCACCTTTATCACCGGCGTGTTTGGTCAGAATTTTGGGCATTTGCCACAGGTCGAGCATGACAATGGGTATCTCTTCTGGATCGTGCTGGCTTTTATGGGACTGATTACGGCATTACAACTCTGGTATTTCAAGAAGCGAGGGTGGCTCTAAGTCGCTTTGGGAAGTGAGAAACGCATGCTAAATGTAGACAGGTACTTCCAACGGATAGGCTATAGCGGGCCGACTGCTCCTACGCTCGAAACACTGAGCGCCTTGCACCAGGCACACCTGCTGGCAGTGGCGTTCGAGAATCTCGATATTCACCTGGGGCGTGCTATTGTGCTCGACGAAGTGGCTCTCTAGGGGTCAGCGTATCGAAAAGTGAAAAGTGTACGCTAAGAAACATGTAGCGAACAGATCTTGAAGTCGCGAAACTGACGGAATAGACCATAGACCCACTGATCTCATGAGAAATCCAACGGACGAATGCTGCCCATGCTCTGTGCTTTCGTAGTCGCACATCTCTGGTGCTCAGACCCCTGCAAGGTGCTGGGAGAAGCGCACCAGTCAACCCACGCTTTCTTTACAGCAAGCCGAGTTCTCTGGCTTTCAGGGCCGCCTGCGTCCGGTCACGCACCCCCAGCTTGCCCAGGATGTTGCTGAGATGGTTCTTGACGGTGCCCCCGGCGATGTAGAGGGTCTCGCTGATCTCGCGATTGGAAGCCCCACGCGCCAGCAAGGCCAGGATCTCCCGCTCGCGCTCAGTCAACGGCGAAAGCTCGCTCACGCCGACGAACGCAGGGGTGGCAGGAGCGATCACGGCGGGTTCGATGGAGGCAGAGGAGAAGGAGGCAAGGACTTTGTGTGCGACATCGGGATGCAGGAGGACCTGGCCTTGGGCGACCACGCGAATGGTCGTGGCGAGTTGCTCGGCGGTGATGTCTTTGAGCACATAGCCCAGGGCTCCCGCTTGCAGACCCGCCTGGATCAGCTCTCGGTCGTCGAAGGTCGTCAGGATGACCACGCGGATCTCGGGCCAGCGCTCGATGATGGCACGCGTCGCGGCAATGCCATCCAGACGCGGCATGCGCACATCCATCAGCACCACATCGGGGGCCGTTCGCTCAGCCTGGAGGCGTTCGACCATGGCCAGCGCTTCCTCGCCATCCCCGGCCATGCCGACCACCTCCAGGTCCGGCTCCAGCTCAATCAGCTTGCGAAAGCCCTCGCACAGCAGGCGCTGGTCATCCACAATCAGCACACGGAGACGCTCTGTCATGGCTCGACCTTCTCCCTGGTTTTGTGTGCTCCCATGGCGCTGCCCTCCGCTTGTCTCCGTGGTGTGAGCGGGAGCACCACTTCGACGCGCCAGCCGTGCCCGGGGTGGGGGCCAGCCCGTAGCGTCCCATCCAGCAGCGCGACGCGCTCGCGCATGCCCCGCAGGCCGAAGCCAGACGCTCGTTGCTCGTCCTCCGGCGGGCATCCCTGGCCGTTGTCCAGCATCGTCAGTTCCACCTGCTCATCGCTCGTGGAGAGGCGCAGCAGCACCTTGGTGGCCTGCGCACGCTTGCGAATATTGGTCAGCGCCTCCTGCGCGCAGCGGTAGAGCGTCAGGCACAGGTCTGGGTTCAGCGGGTGTGTTGCCTCTTCCAGATCGAGTGTAATCCGGGTCTCTCGGCAGGTGGTTTCAAAGTCCGCCACCAGCTTCCGCAATTGCTCCTCGAGCGAGCCTGCGGAGGCTTCGTCGGGTCGGAGCGCCCCGACGGAGTGACGGACTTCCGTCAGGCAGGCTTTCGTCACCTGTCGTGCCTGTAGCAGCTC
>CATPCK010000905.1 GCA_955652655.1 uncultured Ktedonobacteraceae bacterium
ACCAGATGCAGACCCTTGACCGATCCAGGCTGCATGGCAGAAATGTCCCCCATACCGGTCCCGAAGACGATCGTACAAGCCGACCCGGGCGGTGTGAGTTGGACAACTCTCATCGTGTCGGTAGGACGCACATCAACCTCTAACTTAAAACCGGCTTTTTCGACGTAGAAAGCCTTGGCGCGGTCCACATCAGAAACCGGTACCGGCACCAGCTCAAGTTTCATATCAGGTACTGCAGTAATGTTCTCTTTGTTGTTATCTGCCATAATGATTTCTCCTTTCAATTATCCCAAGTGCTCGGCAAGGCGTTCCAGGCTTTGGTTCCAGCCTTCCTCCATGCCGGCAAGGGCTGCATCCACTTCAGGCGTCGACTTCACGACAACGGCCTGCAACGTGAGTTTGGTCTTGCCGCTCAATTCGGCGAACGTGACGATGTTGAGCACTTCGAGCTGGGGGTTGCCTTCTGCGTCCACAAAGGTGCTGGTGGTAAAGACCAGCCGGTCGGGTTCGACGATTTCGTGAAAGACGCCCTTATTTGGGTACACAACGCCATCGGGTCCGCGCATGTCAATGCGAATGGTACCGCCGGGCCGCACATCCAACTCGCAGACCGGGTTCGTAAACCCATGGGGACCCCACCACTGCGCCAGTTGCTTTGGATCGGTCCAGGCTCTGAACACCAGCTCGCGCGGCGCGTCGAAGAGACGCGTGATAGTTACTTCCTTTCTCGTGGTATTTTGCTGTGCCATGGTGCTTCTCCTTTCCATGTTGTTTTGTGCAATATTCTTTTTTTCCGCCTCCAATACCTTATCCAATGCATCAAAACGCTGATTCCAAAGGTGCGTCATGTGCCTGGTCCATCCTTCCAGTTCAACCATGGCATCTGGATTGAGCTGGTACAGGCGCTGCTGCGCCCGTTTTTCCATGTGTACCACATTCGCCTCACGCAGCACTTTGAGGTGCTGTGAGATAGCCGGAGGGCTGACAGGGAATTGCTCGGCGATCTCCGTCGCAGATAAGGGGCCACTGCTGGCAAGCATTTCTACGATGGTGCGCCTGGTCGGCTCAGCGAGTGCAGTAAAGATATCCATGGATCTATTATACAGCAATAACTTAATTAAGTCAAGGCTTAAATTTTTTTAAGACGAGAAGAACTAGAGATTGAATATGAGATAACGCAGCTATGGCGCTCCCTTTTTCCTGTTCTGCACGATCATGAAGAAAGCCAGTATGGAAAAGAACGCGATCCAGACAGCAAACAGGATGACTTCACGCTGCTCGCAGTTGGAAAAGAGCGACTGTTTGCAGGCAAACAACGATGGCAGGTAGTCCGTAACAGGCAAATGCACAAATGCCAACAACTGCAAGGTTACGTTGAAGCCATTCTCGGCATTGAAGCCGTTATGCGGCGGGGAGATCGAAGCCAGATTGTATAGTAAACCGTAACCGATGGACACGTAGAACCAGGCTCTGGCGAGGGAGTTCTGTAAGCGCTCCAAGGCATACGCCAGGTAGTAGCAATAGAGTGGGAGTAGGACCAGCAGATAGCGCCCAGGAGGGTTCGCGCCACCAAACCAGTTTCTGAACGATGCAAAGAGAATGATATAGGGGATGGAGATGATCAGCATACTGAGATTGTAGCCGAGCAATTGCTTGCGCGCAGAGAGAGTGATGCCGATAAGCAGGAAGAGAAAGATAGGGGATGAAAAGAGCAGGCCGTGCTCCTGGTCGAAGAAGAGCCCCAGGAAGATACTCTTCACAGGTAGTATCTCAAAAGGACCATTATGGCTGGCAACCTGGCTGGCCGCGGGATTCCAGGTTCCCCAGACAACTATTGAAAACACTTCCAGAGCAACAAACAGCACCGCGACAGGGAACAACAATGCCACGTCTTGCGTGACATGGCGTAGCCTGTGTTGCCGGTAAAGCTTGTAAAGCAAGAGACAGAACAGGGAGAACTCAAGCAGCGCGAACCGGATATGTATCCAGGGGAGGAGACCGATCAAGAGCGAGCAGAGCCAGAGCTCGACAGATGATACCTCGACCTGCAAGATTTTTCGCAGCACGTAGATGCAGATAAAGGCTCCAAGCACTTCGACAAACACCAGGTGTGAATAGACATAGATAGGTGAAGCGAGCGCATAGCTCAGGCTGATCATGAAGGCAATACGCTCACTGCACCCCATGAGGCATAACAACCGGTAGATATTCACCACGATCAGGATCGAGACCATCGAAATAAAGAAGACTACACCAAGCCTTCCTAGCAGAGCGTAGGGTAAGAGCCACAGGATTGACCCTCCGATATTATGCAAAGGCAACAATTGCCCATGCAGATTGCGCACTACGTGCGGTGTCAACATGATGGGATAGAATTGATGGTAATCTCCATTCTTGTAATCCTGTATGACATCCAGCGAGTGGTACTTCAGGATGGTTTGGCTCAACACCAGGTAGTGTGGCTCATCACCGGAAGGGAAAAAAGTGGGCAATGGACCAGATAGGAGGACATAGAAACAATCAGTCGTAAAATAAAGCAGCGTGGAGATCGTGACCAGCAATAACAAACGGTCAGTTTTGAGATGAAGCAACCATTTTCTAAGAAGCTGGTAGAAATAAGCAGAAAAATGCACTAAGTATTCTCTGATGACGTCTACCCTCTCTCCTAAATTCGCGGTTCCTACCTGGATCTCCTTGATAAAGCCCTAAAAAACAGTAAGAGAGCGCCGATGAGCAATGCTAAAAGTATCTCGATTGGCCCTCTTGTGACTGGCGATGCACCAAAGAAGATAAGGATACTTATGAGCAGTATCGCTAAAATGGCGCTTGTTATTAAAAGTGGGAGCGGCCGTTCTATGTACCTGTTCATGCGTTTATTCATGCTTTCATTTGATGGAAGTGAAGCGCTTATTTTGTGTAGTATACACGATGCTGCGGAGATTGTGAATCAAAAACGCTGTGAGTCGTTTCAGCATGATGGCGTATAGAATTAAGATGCGGCGCTGCTTGCAGTCCTCTTGATGTGTGGCGACAAATGGGGCATACTAGGATGCAGGGAAAAAGAAGTCTGAATAGTTTAGCTAGACCTTACAAAAATTTTATATTTTTCTCATAGCTATTTTATTTTTGAGTTGTAGTCTATTACTGTACGGTGGATTGGATTAGTCACAGGTCCTTCCACTGCTACCCATCTTCCGCAAAGTGTGTGCATATGAAATTACTCATCATTGAGGACGAAGCAAATATTGTACAATTGATCCGGCTCTACCTGGAGCAGGCGAACTTCACGGTGCTTTCTGCCAGTGACGGCATCTCCGGGCTGGAACTCCACGCGCGCGAACATCCCGACCTGGTTATTCTTGATCTGATGCTCCCCGGTCTCGATGGCATGGAGGTCTGCCGCCGCATACGTGCCTGGGCCTCTACCCCCATTCTCATGCTTACCGCCCGTAGTGGCGAAGATGATCGCATCGCAGGCCTCGAACTGGGCGCAGACGATTACCTGGTAAAACCCTTCAGCCCGCGCGAAGTTGTCAGCCGCGTCAAAGCGATACTGCGCCGCACGGGTGGAGATAACGCGGGATCGAATGCGCACCATGTTGCCAACAATGAAGAGGTACGGCATTTTGACAAGCTTACCATCCATATTCCAGAGCGCCGCGTCGAAGCGAATGGGCAGAGGGTGACATTGACCGCCAAAGAGTTCGATCTGCTGGTAATGCTTACCTCGTCTCCAGAGCGCGTTTTCACCCGTGAAGCGCTGCTTAACCAGGTCTGGGGCTACACCTATGTCGGTGATGGCCGCACCGTTGACGTCCACATAGGAACGCTGCGCAAGAAGATCGAGGCAGTAAAAGGCGCTCCTCACTACATCAAAACCGTCTGGGGAGTGGGTTACAAATTCTCGCTCGAGGAACAGGAAGAGCAAGAATGAAACGAACTGACGCTTTCCCTTCGCTAAGTCTGCGTTTGAAACTCGTGCTGAGCTACCTCATTGTGGCACTCGGCGCCATTCTCATCCTGGCTATCGCCGTCTCGCTAGCGATACAAAACTATTTTGCCAACTCGCAAAGGGACCAATTGCGCTCAGAAGGAGAATATATCGCACAGCAGATCGGCCATCTCTATCGTGCCTATAGCGGGGATTGGGGTACAGTACCGTTACAGCAGATTCAAACAGGGGGTCCCGAACTGCTGATCATTACAGATAAGAACGGTGATCGGCTCCTTCAAATACAACCCGGCTCCCTCAGACTCAGCGATGATGAAATTCCTGTACTCAGGCAATCGCTGATTCTAGCATTGCAGGGACAGGAAAATGACGGGCGATTACAAGGAGGCGACAATAACAGCTCATTCTCCGGTCTGTACGTGTCCGAGCCCCTGCGTTATAACGGGCAATCCAACGGCAACATGATCGGGGCACTGTTCGTTGCCGTACCGGAGAGATTCCCCCGAGCTTCAGTGCAGCTAGCGTTCCTGACGAATGTCAACCAGGCTATCTTGATTGCAGGAGCTGGGGTAGCGCTGGTAGTGATCCTATTCAGCCTGTTCTTAGCACGGCGCTTCACACGCCCGCTCGAATCGTTAACAACCGCCGCCGATCAGATGAGGCAGGGAGATTATAGCAGGAGAGCGGATCCACCGAAAAGCAAGGATGAACTGGAACGTTTAGCGGTCACCTTTAATGCTATGGCTGATACCATCGAGTCTGATGTGACCGAACTGCGCCACCAGGAACAGTTGCGTCGTGATTTGCTGGCCAATATCGCCCATGATCTTGCCACGCCACTTACCGCCATTCAAGGTTACAGCGAGGCACTGGCCGATGGTGTGATTGCTGACGAAGAGGCTCGCCAGGAGACGGCACAGTTGATCGGGCGTGAAGTGCAACGCCTGCGCCGCCTGGTGGGTGATGTGCAACAGATGACGTCGCTTGATTCCGGGCGTGCTCGACTTGAGCTTGCCCCGCTTGATATGCCTGGGCTGGCCGATGAGACGCTGGCGGTTATCCGGCCAGAATGCGAACAGGCAGGTATCACTTTGCGCAATGAGATCGATCCACAGACGGCGCCCGTAATGGCCGATAGTGACCGCATTACACAGGTGCTGCTCAACCTGCTGGACAACGCGCGCCGCCATACACCCGCGGGAGGCTGCATTACCATCAGCGCTCAACCCATGGGCAAGATGCTCAGGGTTTGTGTGAGCGATACCGGCACGGGTATCGACGCGGCCGATCTCCCCTATATCTTTGAGCGGTTCTACCGCGTAGATCGTGCCCGCACAGCCTCAGCTGGGGGCAGCGGCCTCGGTCTCTCCATTGTCAAAGCTATTATCACGGCGCACGGCGGTACTGTCTCCGCCGAAAGTAGCGCTGCACAGGGAACACGCATCTACTTCAGCCTCCCCCTTGCCACACGGCCCGAGAGGGAGAAATACGTTGGAATGGGAGCGTCAAACCCGTAGGGGCGGGAGTGGTGCAGAGAGTATCGTTGTCAGTGTATGTTTGGGACTGGCTTGAGGATATAAAAGAAAAGGTGATTGCCTGGGAGCAACTGGGAGTTGAGCGTACGTTTATCACCTTCTGGCTCCCTTCGACAAACTCGCACTCATGACCGACCTGTTGTAAGGAAGTTTGCCTCGGCCCGCACGCGTATCGCCCACGAAGCACTCCTTTCCGTTTTAGTCGATCGCCTGACACATTCCTATCGTAGGGGATATAATAGACATCGTAGGATACACGAGGCGGTACAACCGGACCTACAACAAGCACAAAAGGAGCAACCAGCAATTATGCCTCTCGATAGCAGTTTGATTGGTCATACTTCTTCACCACAAACATTCGAGGTTACAAGAGAAGCGGTGCAACGTTTCATGGAGGCTACGGAAGACCCTGCATTACAGGACGGTACTCCAATAGAATATGCGCCCCCCACCTTCCCCACCACCTTTCGTATGAAGATCCCTGGTCTCGAATTAGACCCCACCAGTATGCAACTTTTGCACGGTGAGCAAGAATACAGGTACACGCGCCGCCTACGCATCGGTGAAAAAGTGACGTGCGTGGTGCGCGTGGTGGATGTGCGTCAACGTTCTGGCACCAGTGGCCACATGACGTTTATGGTATCGGAGACCACAGGGACCGACAGCCACCAACAGCCAATATTTACCGCCCGCAGCACCTCTATCATACGTATGAAATGACGATGAAATGTAGGGGCCAGCCCTGCCCAATAAGCGTCAAGTGAAGGGAAAGTGGGTGGGAGAAGCAAGAAAGCAACGGATGAACCGTAGGGGCGAGAGTGGTGTGGAGAAGGGAGGGGACCCTTGTGGTCGCCCGCGCTGGGGATGAGCGAGGCGTCGATTCTGACAGGGGAACCCCAAGGGCCAATACATCTCACTTAAAGCCAAAGGGGGGAAAGACAAGACAAGAAAGCTCCAGATCTGGCAAACTACCAGAAAGCAAAAAAACAAGGAGCTTTCGATGTACAGATTACGCGAGATGGATATCGATGACAAGGTGTGTGAACAGGTCAGCATGACGATGCTGAATGGAGTGTACCCCAAGGAAGTGATCGAGAGGTGTGTGCAACAGAGTCAGCCCTGGTCAACGAAAGCGCGGCGGGTGTGGGCGAGCACAGCTTTGGCCTTGGTGTTGTTTGTGATCGGGATGGCGCTGTGGAGCCGTCTGAACCAATGTCAGGTGTGGCAAAGTCTGGTGGGAAAGCTTAGCTCTCTGCATCCCGGCGAGTCGGAGAGCACGCTGAGCGATGCGGGGCTCAGTGGACGACGCAAGGAACTGGGGAGCCAGTGCTTGCAGGCCGTGATGCGCGAGCGCTGTCAGCTGATCGCGCATCACGGCCTGCAAGCACT
>CATPCK010000906.1 GCA_955652655.1 uncultured Ktedonobacteraceae bacterium
CTTGTTGAGAAGCAAATTGCTGATCAGGCCCGGGTTCACGGTATCCCTGAGTCCGAGGTGGTGGAGAAGATCATGGTGGCCGAAGCAGCTATTCACCGCCTGCTGGAGCCTGAAGAGGTGGCGCACCTGGTCACCTATCTCTGCTCCGATGCTGCCAGTGGCATTACCGGCAGCGCGCAAGTAATTGACTGCGGGTGGACCGCACATTAGGAGGAAACACATTGGGAACGGCAGAGACAAATATACAAGAGCTAATCAGCAAAATGACCCTGGAAGAAAAGATCGCATTGACCATCGGCAGAGATTTTTGGAGCACCAACGGCGTTGAACGGCTAGGAATTGCGCCAATCGGCCTGAACGATGGCCCGCATGGCGTACGCAAACCGGCAACAGGTAGTGATCTAGGTATCGGCAACTCGCTTCCGGCCACCTGTTTCCCAACGGCTGCCGCGCTTGCCTCCTCCTGGGACACCTCCCTGGTCGAAGAAGTAGGGCAGGCTATGGGAGAAGAGTGTCTGGCACTGGATGTGCAGGTATTGCTTGGCCCGGGTGTGAATATCAAGCGCACTCCTCTGGGGGGGCGCTGTTTTGAATATTATGCCGAAGATCCTGTTTTAGCGGGTGAAATGGGCTGCGCTTCTGTGCGTGGCGTCCAGAGCAAAGGTATCGGAACCTCGTTGAAACACTACGCCTGCAACAATCAGGAATTTGAGCGCATGACGATCAATGTAGAAGTGGATCAGCGTACACTGAGGGAACTTTACCTGAGCGCCTTTGAGCGGGTCGTCAAAAAAGCGCAGCCCTGGACGGTCATGAGCGCGTACAACAAAGTGAATGGGCACTACGCGTCTGAGCACCCCCAGCTCCTGCGCGATATTTTGAAGCAGGAATGGGGCTTTGAGGGTGTTGTCGTCTCTGATTGGGGTGCAGTCAATGAGAAAGAGAAGGCGCTCGCGGCCGGCCTGGACTTGCAAATGCCCGGTTACCACGGTAGCCATACAGAAAAAATCGCGCAGCTCGTGAGGGATGGACAGCTGCCGGAAACAGTCATCGATGAGGCCGCAACTCGCGTGTTATCCCTGCTGCTGCGCGGGAGAGAAAGCCGCAGGCCCGGGTTCGTTTTCGACCAGCAAGCCCATCATGCCCTGGCGCGCAAAGCTGCCGCCGAATCCATTGTGCTGCTGAAAAATACGGACAATGTGTTGCCGCTGCAAGCAGAGCAGTTGCGTTCGGTGGCACTCATTGGTCGTTTCGCCAGGAAGCCTCGCTATCAGGGAGCGGGCAGTTCGCAGGTAGTACCCACCCGTTTAGATACTCCCTATGACGAGATGCAGCGCTGGCTGGGTGGCAACGTCCAACTTACGTATAACGACGGCTATCCTGAAGAGGAGCGGCCAGATGAAACACTATTGCACGAAGCTGTAGAACAGGCGAAGGCTGCCGATATCGCTATTATTTTTGCGGGACTGCCAGGTGCCTACGAATCCGAAGGCTTTGATCGTACGCATATCTTCATGCCCGAGACCCACAACCGCCTGATTGCAGAAGTCTGCCGGGTCCAGCCCAATACCGTTGTTGTCTTACACAACGGTTCCGTCGTTGCCATACCATGGATTGATGGCCCGAAGGCGATACTTGAGGCGGGACTGGGTGGTCAGGCAGTAGGTGGCGCTATCGTAGACGTTCTCTCAGGTAAGGTCAATCCTTCCGGCAAGCTGGCCGAAACCTTTCCTGTGCGACTGGAGGATACTCCAGCCTACCTCAACTACCCGGGTGAGGCCAACAAAGTGGCATACGGTGAAGGGCTTTTTGTCGGCTACCGCTACTATGACAAAAAGAAAATCAAACCGCTTTTCCCTTTCGGGTATGGCCTCTCCTACACCACGTTCGAGTACACACATCTGCAAACAAATAAAACGGAAATCGGCGCGGGGGAGACGCTGGATGTCACTGTTACCGTGCGCAACAGCGGTGCAAGAGCGGGTAAAGAAGTGGTCCAGCTTTACGTACGATCGCTCAACTCGCGGTTTGTCAGGCCAATCAAAGAGTTAAAGGCCTTCGCCAAAGTCGCGCTGGATCCTGGCGAAACCAGAGATGTGCGTATGACATTAGAGGAGCGCGACTTTGCGGTCTATGACGTTAAGCGGCAGGCCTGGCGCCTGGAGGGCGGGGAGTTTGAAATTCTGATCGGTCCTTCAAGCGAACACATGGTGCTGAGTGCGCGTGTGATAGCGAAAGAAGATCCGCGATCAGCGGTGCCGGTATTTGACAGGATGTCACCGCTCAAACAATTCCTCCAGTACCCCAAAGCGCGCGAGGTTGTAACAAATGCCTTTGCCGGAACAACTATAGAAAATTCAATCCTCGGTGCGGACGAGTTGTTCACCTCCATGCCGATCGGTAAGATGGTCGTACTCGGTATCCTTCCCGAAGAGAAGGTTGACACACTCATTGAGCAGGTGAATCAAGCGCTCAGGCTTTAATAGAAGAAGGGACAAGCCAAGCAGCCAGCACAAAGGTTTGCTGTAGTGATTCGCTTGCTATATTCTTAGGTCCAGGATAGTGGACGACGAATGTCAATGATTGCCTCCGTAAGTGTTGTAAAGGCTCCTTGAAGCTCATTTTGGCGGTGTTGTAACACATTCACTAAGATTTTTGCTCGGTCTCTAATAGGGATGATCCTTGAGACACGCAGCAAAAGGACACCAGCGGTTGGTCTACCCTCACCAAGAACCAACCGCTCAAAATCTTTGTCAGAGGTAATGAGAAGAGCGCGCTGCTTGTAAGCATCTTCGAGGATGATGCGGTCCTCCACCTGTCGCATGACATATTCTACCTGGTGGCCTTCTGCACGTAGCTGTGTCACGATCTGTTGTGGAATGTTCTCATCAACAAAGATGTTCATGATGCTGCTTGGTCAAGTGGATAAGTGACTTCTGCTCGGAGTGTATCAGCGGCAAACGCAAGTGCGGCAGAAATGGCTTCACGATTAAGACGAGGGTATGCTTCAATAAGCTCGTCAATCGTAGTTCCCCCAGCAAGTTCATCAAGAATTAGCTCGACGGCGATACGAGTTCCCTTGATGGCAGGTTTTCCAAAGAGCACGTTTGGGTCCGAGGTGATCCATTTTCTATATTCTGGCATATTCTTCTCCTGTTTCAACATGCTATCATCTCAATCAAGACACATTCCTCATGACACTTACAGAAAACACTCAAGTCTATACATTTTATTGCTTTGATTTTAGAACTATGTTTCAGCAAGGACAAAGTAACCTGGTTATGCAAATGCTCCACATCAGCATTATAGCTTTGAACAGGTAACCCCTTTGGATCGTTTTACACAGAGGATTTATGCCGTAAATATAATTCCGATAATGTTTGATGTCAACGTAAGCCAGGTTGACATGTCCACTGTAGGATATTTTGAAGTCATTATACCTCAAAAGGCAAAATTTCTTACTTTGCTCAAAGTTATAGCACCACTATCCTCTAGAATACGATTTCGCCTGATGCTGACAGGAAGGCCTCTAGTCGATCACTTCCAGAACGGCTGGGGAAGCGCTCCGTTTCGGGTTCCTTA
>CATPCK010000907.1 GCA_955652655.1 uncultured Ktedonobacteraceae bacterium
GAGCCCTTCAATCGGCCAACTGCGAACACACTCGTCACCGTATTTGCCTGGAGTGAAACTGAATGAGGTATGGTCGTGTTATTCTGCGTTGCTGAAACCTGTAGTGCATATGAACCTTGTGAAACAGTCGCGTAATCACTGGCCTGTTTGTATGTAAGTCCACTCCAAAGCATATTACTGCCTGTTGCTACGTTCACGGAACCCGTGTCGGGAGAGAGCTGGTAGGCGCGTACCTTGGCCTTACCGGCAGCGATACTATTATTGTCCAGAAAGCCCTCCAGGGAGAAACCGCTTGCCTTCGTTCCAAGAGCGGCGACTGTGTAGACTACTCCCGCTTGTACCGTGAGGTCTTGAGAAATAATCGAGGCGCCAATCCCTTTACCTATGAGAGCTACCTGGACCTTGTGCGTGCCGGGAGGTACCTGAACATAGTTTGTGACGGTTCCAAATTCGAAATTGGTAAGCAGGGTTGATCCTTCCACGAAAACATCTGCGGTGCCAATATCTGGTGACGCATGGATAATGCGCACATAAGCCATCCCCTGGGCATGAACAGCGCCTACTTGCAGGCTAGAAAAGAAACCAAAGCAAGAAAGCAGGGCGCATACCAGGGATACTCGAAGAACCAGGGTTGCGAAAAATAATCTGATTCTCATAATACATAGTTCCTCCTACTAATTTAACGTACCAACCTACTTCATGTTACCATTCAAGTGCTTACCTCCTTGTTTGATTCCTCCTCGCAACCAAACGAGAAGCTGGGCGGCTGATAATGCCGCGATTATACAAGAAGTTGAGCGGCTACCAATGGTGACTAAGAAAACTTGCACGTGAAATAATATAACATATTCCTTGTTTATATACAATGATAATCACATCATAGATGCAAAAAACAGGACTTTCTGTAGGCTTGCATAAATGAATTTCATACTTTAATTATACTAAAATAGCATCAGCGAAAATACAGGTGATACCGCTTTTAAAGTGTTTTCATTGCCTTCAGCGCGAATGAAAATCACAATGGCAATTCTGTATGCTTGAGCTTGATAATATATGTTAAACCTGTTTATAATAGAGTGTTCGCTTAGAAGAAGTATGAGGACGAGGTGTAATATGCACCAGATACATGAGACGCTTTCTGCTGGAACGGTCATACGCGACCGTTACCTTGTCATTGATTTACTCGGCACGGGCGGTTTTAGCGCTGTGTATCTCGTCCAGGATCAGCTGCGTGATGATAGTTTTTTCGCGCTCAAAGAGGTAATCGCCACGCATAAACAGGCAAGAGAGCGTTTTACGTTTGAATGTTCCTTGCTTGAGCGTCTCGTTCACCCGGCTCTTCCTCGAGTCCATAATGTCTTTGATAATGAAGAGCATGACCGCTTGTATATGCTCATGGATTATATAGAAGGCCCAAACCTGGAAACGTTGCGTCACATTCAACCCGAGCGGCGCTTTTCGTTAGCGGTAATTACTGCCATTCTCGCGCCTATCGTGGATGCCATTGAGTATCTCCATCAACAATATCCTCCGATCATTCACCGGGATATCAAACCCTCAAATATTATCGTGCCTCTCGTAGGGGGAAAGACCATACTGGTAGACTTTGGCATTGCCAAGGAATATGACACGCAAGGAACGACCAGTGCGGTGCGCCACTGCTCGCCTGGTTACGGGGCACCCGAGCATTATACGACGGGGACCAACACACGCACCGATATCTATGGGCTGGGAGCGACGCTCTATACTTTATTGACCGGTGAAATCCCGCCCGATGCTATTGAGAGAATGACGGATATCAGTAACGATAAACCTGACCCTTTAAGGCCTGTCTGTGAACTTGTCCCGTCTATCCCACTGCATATTTCCAGGGCCATCCAGCGAGCGATGTCAATAAACATGATGCATCGTTTTGCCACCGTCCAGGAGTTCTGGCAGGCTTTACAGGGGGAGCCGGGACAGCAGCCGCACATCTCTGAAGCGCTCAACTCGATAGTCGTCTCACCTTCCACTTCTAAGGACTATGATAAGACAAGTGAAACTTCTACTCAACCGCTACAAGAGAAGCACTTGCCTGACAGGCGTTCGAGAAAGCCCTTCCTACTACCTGTCTTGCTTGTCTTACTTGTGCTGTTGATGATGGGAGGAATGGGAGCGAGTTTCTGGGGATTTACTAATATCGGCAGGAATTACGTAGCCACGCCGGCAGCAGACCACTCAAACGGTACCTCTCAGCACTTCACTCTTTCTCCCACTGCTCATGCGACGAGGTCCGCTGCGGCAACTTTCACGCCAAATCCTTATCCTCACCTGGCCGCGTCATATTATGGCACTATTGACAATCTGCAGGCGAATGTCCCCTCTCAAATGACACTCACAAGCATGCTGCAAAACGATGAACATATTTCCGGCTCCATCAGCGCAATGCATATGAATGGAACATACAGTGGTTTCCTCGATACCTCGAAACATATCTACTTCACTGTTGCAGCCAGCAGGATCCGCGCGCCGCTCTATTTTATGGGAGCTGTACGATCGGATGGCAATCTCTCGGGAACATTTTGCCAGATTGATCAAGGCGGCCAATGTAGCATCAATAGTGTTTACGGC